>NZ_JAZHPF010000012.1 GCF_036543075.1 Deinococcus sp. YIM 134068 | reverse complement strand
AGTCTGGAGCTGAGCCAGGACAGCCTGGTAGAGTCGAGGAGCGTCCCCGGCGGCATTTTCAGTTGTCACAAACAGAAAGTGTCCCCTACCGGGGACGCTTTCTCATACTTTCTGTCAGGCGGTCAGCGTTGACACCTCACTGTTCAGGAAGAAAGACCACCCACCGGGGTGAATGACGAAGCTCTTGCCGAGGCAGTGGGTCAACGGATCACAGGGGTCGGCTCCTTGGGGACGTGTGGGCAGTGTAGGGCCTCGCGGACCCCCCTGCGCGCCGAGAGAACCGGAGGACCGGGACGCCGCGTCCGTCCTGGGACGGGGCCGCCGGGCGGCGGCGCGTTCCCTCAGCCGGGCTGGCGTGGATGGAGCGGGAGGCGTTCCTGTGGCGGCACGGGTGAAGGAGCAACAACAGGGTGCCCGCCCAGTCGAGCGAGGGCGAAACCCAGAGGTGTGGACCTCCTGCCCTCCTCGTCGTTCGCCACTCATGAAGGCCCACTGAACATGAAAAACTTTAGGAGGCGGGCACACTGACCTCAGCCACCCCTCATGCCGTCTGTTCTCACGGTGGCCGGAGGTTGCCCCATGCAGAGTGCCCCGCGACGCCTGCTCCTGCTCGCTCTGGGAATGACCCCTGCACTCGTTGGCTGTGGACAGCCTCAGACGACCCAGGAAGGCGGGAGCGACCCCTACGCGGGCGGCATGAGCCACCCCTGGTCCTTTATTGCCCCCGCAGATCAAGTTCTTCCCCTGAGCCTCACCCCCGGCGAAAACACCTTGCAATACGAGCCGATCCTCTCGGCCAAGAACGCCTGGGGACCCGTCGAGAAGAACACCAGCAACGGCGAGCAGAAGGCCGGGGACGGCAGGGCGATCACGCTGAACGGCCAGACGTACCCGCAGGGCTACGGCGTCCACGCGGGGTCGGAATTGCGCTTCAGCCTGAAGGGGACGAATGGGACACAATGCACGCGATTTTCGGTGGACGTGGGCGTGGACGACGAGGTGGGGTCCAGAGGCAGCGTGATATTCCAGGTGTTTCTAGACGGCGAACTCAGGTGGGACACCGGACGCCTGACGGGAGACTACCTGGCCCAGCGTATTGATCTTGACATCACAGGAAAGCGGGAGTTGCGCCTGGTCGTGACGGACGCCGGGGACGGGATCAGCTATGACCACGCCGACTGGGCCGACCCCAGAATCTACTGCACCGATAAGCCTCTGCCCGTTGGACTCTCTCTGGACCGCTCGCTGCTGACGGTCTTTCACAAGCACAGCGCCAGTGTACGCGCCACCTTTTCCTCTGATGCGAACGTGAGCGGGCCACTGGACCTGCGTCTGGAGCGCCTCAATTCAGGGCTGGAGCCGAACTTGCCGCGATTGGAAACCACCCGAGTGAACTTCAGTGGTCCGGGTACCACGACGCAGGACATCTCTATCGCCGCACCAACTGATCTTCTCTCCAACGTTCCGGAAGATATACAGGCCCCCTATCTCCTGATTGCCAGTGCGGGAGGGCGGGACGTGGCGAGCGCGCTGCTCACCATCGGAGTGCGTGGTTTGAAAGTCAGCGCGCGGTTCGAGCCGACGTTCGTCAGTGGCCGTGACGGCGAGATCAAGCGGGGTACGGTCGTGGTCACGGTGGACCCGCCCCTCGATGGTCCGCTCCCCATCCGGCTCGGCTTCTGGGCGAGCGGCTGGACAGAAAATGAGTCCGACTTCACGAGAATCCTGGGCGTTGACCCCAGTCGGGGTGATGGTGCGACGATGCGCGCGGACTTTGACCTGAGCTTCTTTGACAGGCCAGGCTTGCCAGATGACCGGACCACAGACAGGCAAAACTTGATTGTGTACGTTGGCGACCTTTTCGGATATCGCAGGCCATATTACGGCAATCTCTACGCGCCCCTCGATCTCAAGCTCATCCGTTGACCTGGACAACGACAGCGACTCACCAACGTCAGGCGGAGCGGCAGATATCGTTCGCCGCTCCGCTTGAAAGTGAAGGCCGCACCTCCTCTTGCCTCAGCGTTCGACCGTGAAGCTCCACGTCAGCGCCGGACCCGCCGCGCCGCCCGCGAACATCTTGGCGAAGGGCGTCGCGGTCACGCGGTGGTCGCCGGGCGCGAACAGCCGGGCGTCGCAGGGGTAGTAGTTGCCCTTCTTGCCGCTCCGGTCGCGGCCATCCACGCACAGGGCGAAGGGGGCCTCGTTCTCCAGCACCGTCTGGCCGTTCTCCCACACGAAGCGCACGCTGCCCACCCCACCCGACACGTTCGCGCGCACGTTCAGGCGGCGCGGCAGGGCCGAGAGCCGCAGCCGCGCCCCCGCCGGGATGGGGTCGAAGCCGGGCACCGGGCGGTCGGTGTCGGCGTCCACCAGGGTCAGGCCCGTGACGGAGAACGCCGGGGCGGGGGCCGCGCCGCGCACCACCGTGAAGTTCACCTGCACCCCCGCGCCCGCCGCGCCGCCCGCGTTGGCCCCGGCATAGGGCGTGACGCTGACCCAGTGCCCGCCGGGCGTGAACACGTCGGAGCCGCACGCCGTGTAGTCGCCCCCCGCATTGCCGCACAGGGCGTAGGGCGCGGTGTTCTCGGTCCGGGCGTTGTCCCTGCCGTCCAGACCGAAGCGGACGCTGCCCACCCGTCCGGCGGTGTTCGCGCGCAGGGTGAGGCGGCGGGGCAGTTTGGAGAGGTCCAGGGTCGCGCCGGGCGGAATCGGGTCGTAGCCGGGCACGGGCCGGTTGGTATCCGCATCCATGAGGGTGAGGCTGAGGGTCGCCGGATTGACGACGATGCTCTGGCTCCGCACCTGCGCGGCGGCGAGGGGGGCGAGGGAGAGGGGCGTCACGGCGGCGAGGGCCAGGGCCGGACGAAGACGGGAAGCAGCACGCATAGGACTCCTTGAGGGGGGAACAGGGGAACTTCCCCATGAAGGGACGCTTTCTCCCTGGATGTAGCGGCCCCGGATGACGGGCGGCTGATGGCAGCTCACATCCTTATCCGGGGTTGGGCGGCCTTTGCGAAGTCGTCTCACCCAACCGACTCCCGTGGAAGCAGATTCTGCATTTTGGTTCCCTCGTCTCCTGGGAGGGAGCAGTACGATCACATCCTCCCAAAGTTCCGCAACGCGCGGGCCGTTTTCGCCAGCACTCTGTTTCACCGTCCGTTGGAGGAGCATGCCCCCAGGGTGCCGGGACTGCCTATAGGGCAGGCGCGCGGTAGGTGGAATGGGAGCTACTCCTGGAGCAGCTTGGGTGAGGGACACCGTCTCCATTCCCTCGTGCGGCTAAGTCGAGAAAGCCGGTCAGTCCGGCACAGAGTCTCGTGCAACATACGAACGGCCTGCCGTGCGAGAGTGCAGAGTATGGCCTCGAAAGCTCCTGAGACCTATCTGGCCGAAGTCTTCGGATTTCCCACGGACGTGCGCGACCCAGATGTGGAACTGTTCCGGTCTCTGCGCCTGTGTCCCTTCCGGCCCACCTCCCCGGACGCGCGGCGCGACCTCTCTACCCCCCACTCACAGCTTCCCTTCGAACACCAGTTCGCCCGGTGCACGAAGGACAGCCGAACTGATCCGCTTGGAGTATGCAGCGTCTATGCAGGTGGAAGGCCGTCCATTACCTGCCCGGTCAGATTCACCGAAAGTGGTGTGATGCTGAACGCGACGGCGGCCTGGGCGGGACCTGTTCTGGGCGTTCCAGCCGCCCATCTGCGACCTGTTCCAGAGGTGCGTCTGGTGCCCGCCGCGTCCAGCACGGAAGTCGCCATAGACATCCTGACGGAAGCGGGCGACCCTGCCGCAGAGACCGAGGACCCGGCGGCCCCGGAGGTGAGGGAGACCAGCGCCGGAAACATAGACTACGTGCTGGCAAGCATCGACGTGGCTCAACCCGGCAGCAAGATCATCACCGACTACGCCGTGAACACCTATGCCGCCCTGGAGGTGCAGGCCGTGTACATCAGCGGCAACGTCGGCAATCCCTTTCTGGAGTATATGGGCGGACCCACCTGGAACGGTGCCAATCCACCCCGCCCGGACTGGCTCAGCAGTTCGCGCAAGCGTCTGGTCCCGCAACTGGCGTGGAAGGGGAGCATTCTCCACGCCTGGGGCAAGCCCATCGCCGTCTGCGTGCAGGAAGCGTTCTGGAATACCATGCCCTACTTGAGCGCCGTCACCACTCCCACCGACACCCATCAGGAGATGGCCTGGGTGATCGTCGATCTGGAACGCGCAGGAAGAATCTTCCAGCTTGTGCACGTCAAGACGGTGTACAGCAAGTTCAGCGCGGCTCTGACAGCGGCGACACAGACGCCCGCCGGTTCAGATCGTCTGGTCCAGAAGGCGATCCTGACGAAGTTTATCAAGGACACGACGGGCAAGAACCCGAGGCCGGCCAGGAAGCCAGGAGGCAAGAGAAGGGCCTAGACCTTCAAACGTCCCAACTTAAATCGTTGCCGATGAGGAGTTCGTTCATGACGGCGTGATGGGTGTTCTTCATGGCGATAGGCTTGACCTGAAACCCGTTATGGGTGGCCAAACAGTAGACCTCGGGTGTGTGGTCGTAGGTTAACACCGCGTTGTGAAGGCCCGCCGCCAGGCCGAAGAGGCGCTCATGGTCCACAACGTGATAGGTGTACAGCCGCCGACCGGCCTTCTTCCCTCCCGCCGTGTAAGGGGGATCGATGTAGACGGCGGTGTCTCGCCGTCCGGTGTAGCCAGCGACGGCCTCCAACCCATCCCCCTGAAGGACCGTGACCCGCTCGCGGACGGCGGACAGTGCCCGGACACGACGCGCCAGGGTGCCGGGATACCAACGGCTCCGCACCCCCTTCCCGCCCTCGCCATGTTTCAGGACGCCACCGCCCGGCGCGATAATCCCGCCGTGACTCACGCGGTTCTGGACCAGTGTGCGCCAGGCCACCTCGAAGGGGTCTGTCGGTTCACTCCGAACGATGGTCATTGCGGCTTCGGCAGTCATCTCAAACGTCTCTATCCGTGCCGCCAGGGCCTCCGCCCTTTTGCTGAAGATGACCTGCCAAACCGCCGCCACCCGGTCATCAAGCTCCACCATCACCACCCGGTCGGCCAGTCCCTCCAGGGCAACGGCGCAAGCGTTGGAGCCACCCCCCGCGAACGGTTCCAGGAAGACGCCCGGTCGACCCCGCGAGGCTATCCAACGCCGCGTTCTGGGAATAAACCAAGACTTGCCGCCGGGATAGCGGAGTGGACTGTATTGCGGTACTTGAGCGACATTGACGATCTGGGCTTGAGGGTCGCCGAGGAGCCTGAGGTGTTGGACGACCGTCATACCAGCAGAGTAGCACAGCAGAGGAATATCGTACGAAGTAGGATCTAAAATCTAATCTTGCTCATAAGTATACGCAAACAAGCTGCAGAACGGGTCGGCTTTACCCCGGCAGCCTGAATCTCAGCGTCGTCCCCCGCCCCGGCTCGCTGTCCACCTCCAGCTCCCCCCCGGCGAGGGCCACGCGCTCGCGCAGGCCGATGAGGCCGAGGTGCCCCGCCTGCGCGCGGGCCTGCGCCTGCCCCGGCGTGAAGCCCTGCCCGTCGTCGCTCACCGCCACGCGCACGCCGCCCTCATCGAAGGCGATCCGGATGGCGGCGCTTGAGGCGTGGGCGTGCTTGTCCACGTTCGTCAGGGCCTCCTGCGCCAGCCGGAACACGGTGAGTTCGAGGGCGGGCGGCAACCTCCGCTCGGCCCCGCTGATCTCCAGCCGGGTGTCGGTGCGCGCCTGCGACGCGAGCCATTCGAGGGCCGGGAGGAGGCCGAGGTCGTCGAGCACGCTGGGGCGCAGGTTGCGGGCGAAGCGGCGCACGCTCTCGATGGCCTGCTGGAGGTCCCCGAGGATGTCGTCGGCGCGGGCGCGCTGCTCGCCGCCCAGCTCGCGGGCGAGGCGGGCGACGCGGCGGGTGGTGGACACGAGGACCTGCGCCGTGTCGTCGTGGAGTTCGCGGCTGATGCGGCGGCGTTCCTCCTCCTGCGCCTGCGTGAAGAGGGTGAGGTAGCTCCGCAGCTCCAGCGTGCGGCTCGTGGCGGCCTCCAGCGCCTGCCCCCGCCGCTGAATCTCGTCGGCGAGGGTCTGGAGTTCGGAGAGGTCGCGGGCGACGGTTAGGACCCCATGCAGGATGCCCGCCGGACGCACGGCGCTCAGGCGCACCTCCAGGCGGTAGCCCGCCACCTCGATCTCGGCGCGGCCCCCGGCGGGGCGGGTGTGGGCGGCGTCCCAGGCGGCGTGCAGGGCGGGCCGGGTCGCGGGCGTGGCGAGGGCCAGCAGAGATGCCCCGACGAGCGGCCCGGTCAGCGGCGCGAGCAGCCGGGTCGCGGCGGGGTTCGCGTAGGTGACGGTCCCCGAGGGATCGGCGCTGAGGATGAGGTCGTGTGCCCCCTCCGCGAGCTGGCGGTAGCGGGCCTCCTCGCGGGCGAGGGCGGCGAGCAATCTCTCGCGGGTCAGCGTCAGCGCCATCTGGTCGGCCACGCTGCGGGCGAGGTGGAGCACCCGGTCGCCCGGCACCTCGGCACCGGGGTCATCGGCGTAGAGGAAGCCGAGCACCTCGTCGCCGTCCGTCCCGCGCAGGGGCACGATCAGGGCACTTCCCGCCCCCGGCAGGGCGTGACGCCGCGCGAGGGGCCGGGGGCCACGCCCGAGGTGCGAGAGCAGCCCCGACAGCTCGGCGGGCGTGGGCGCGGGCAGGTTGAAGGTCGCGCAGCGGGTCCCCGCCTCCCCGGTGAGGGCGATCAATCCGCGCCCGGCATTCAGCGCGAGGGTGGCGAGCCGCGCGGCCTCGGCCAGGGCGCGGTCGCTCTGGTCCTCGCCGAGCAGCCGCCCGACGTTGAGGAGCACGGCGGCCTCCCGCTCGCGGCGCTGCTCCTCCTCGTACAGCCGGGCGTTCTCGATGGCAAGGCTGGCCTGCGCGGCGAACACCTCGGTCAGGGCGAGGTCGTCCCCGTCCAGCGGCAGCGGCGCGGTCCAGTACAGGGTCAGCGCCCCGAAGACCCCGGCGCGGGTGCCCAGCGGCAGGCCGACGACGCCCCGGTACGGGTAGCGCCCCTGCGCGAGAAGCTGCCGGGTGTAGCGGCTTCCCCCGCCGAGGTGAGCGGTGTTCAGATCGCGGGCCGCGACGATCTCCCGGCGCTCCACCGCCCGGCCCGTGACCCCCGCGCCCACCTTCGCCCGCACACGCAGCACGTACTCACTCGGCAGCCCGACCGCGCTGCGGATGCTGAGGGTCCGCCCGTCGGGTTGCAGCTTGTAGACGCCCGCCGCGTCCGCGCCGAAGAGGGCGACCGCCCGCTCTAGCAGCCGCTCCAGCGTGTCGCTGAGATGCAGGCTGCCCGCGAGCGCCGCCCCCGCCTCACGCAACGCCTCGGCGGCCTCCCGCTTGCGCGTCTCGATGGCGTACAGGCGGGCGTTGTCTATCGCCAGAGAAGCCTGCTCCGCGAGCGCGAGGACCAGCCACGTGTCGTCCTCGGTCACGCGGGCACCCGGCGAGCGGCTGTCCACGTATAGGAGACCCAGCGGACGGCCCCGCGCGGACAGCGGCGCGATGAGGGCCACCTCCGGGTCCAGCTCCGCCAGCCCTGCCGCGAGGGGGGTGCCCGCGTCCCGCGTCTTTTCAAAGAGGATGACCTCGCCCCGGCCCATCAGCCGCCCGAGGGACACCGGCCCCACCCCGATCCCGCCCGTGAAGGCCGCGTCGAAGCCGTGGGTGAAAATCTCCCCGGTCCGCGCCCCATCCTCCCCGAGTTCGCTGAACAGGCCCACGAAGGCCCGCCCGAAGCCCAGCGCGAGGGCCGCGCTCTCGGCGGTAGCGGTCAGCACCTCCGCGAGGTCGAGGCTGCCGCCCAGCCGCCGCACCAGCCGCTCCACCGTCTCCGCGACCCGGCCCTGCCCGCGCCGCGCCTCCCGCGCCTGCACGCCCTCCAGCGCCAGCACCAGCAGCGGGGCCAGCCCGCTCAGCGCCTCCATCCCCGCCGGGTCCGCCCCCACGAGTTCCAGCACCCCGCCCCCGAAGGGCACGCAGGCGAGCATCCCCTCCTCCAGCGGACCCCCGTGCGCCAGCGACCGCGCCGCGAGCGTCCCGTCACTCAGCCCCAGCCCCCGGCCCTCCTCCCCCACCACCGTGAGGGACCCGCCGACCACCGCCCACACCTGAACCCCGTGCGCCCGCACCGTCCGGCACGCGAACTCGGCCAGCGCCGCACCGAACGCGCGGGCGGTGGGGGCGGTGCCGAAGTCGGGGGGGAAGGGGGGGAGGGTCATGGGGAGTGGAGGCGACGCGGGGAGTTGAAACAGATGCTAAAGCCTCGGCGTGCAGGAGGGCAGGCTCAGCCTGCCGCCCCCCTCCCCGACCCTCTCCCACAAGGAGGGAGAAAAGAACACATCGAGCGATTGAGGCGAGGAGCAAGAAAGGCGGTTCGCGGGAGTTGAGCGGTAGAGGATGTCACACGCCCCCTCACCCCGGCCCTCTCCCACGAGGGGAGAGGGAGAAAAGCTGCTTGTGCCTTTGCGCTCTAAAAACCGTCACTCTCGACGGCCAATTCTTGCCCGTGAGCCGACGGCCCATCCCACCACCACGCCTTGCTCGCGCAGCGAGACGGTGGGCCTTCCAGACAGAGCGCAGCAAGATCAAACGTTGCCAGTCAGAGAACACGTCCACCAGCGCAGCCTGTAAGCACTTGCCGAGCGCAGCGACAAGCTCCCCCTGCCCCCTCTGGGGGTAGGGGGCTGGGGGGTGGGGGCAAACCGTGGCAAGACGCCCTGCCCCTCCCCTCACCCCTACACCGTCTTCGGGTCAATCCACCCCCGTTTGATCCCGTACAGCACCGCCTCCGTCCGGCTCCCCACCCCCAGCTTCGAGAAGATGTTGGCAAGGTGGACCTGCACCGTGCGCGGGCTGATATCGAGATCACGGGCGATCTCCTTGTTCGTGCGCCCCGTGGCGGCGACCCGCAACACCTCCAGCTCACGGGGGCTGAGCGCGTCCTCGGGCGGCGTGGGCGTCTGCTGCGCGCTGAACCGCTCCAGCACCTTGCGGGCGACGGAGGGGTGAAGCGCACTCTCCCCTGCCGCCACCGCCCGCACGGCCCCCAGCAGGTCGTCCTCGCTGGCGTTCTTGAGCAGATACCCGGCGGCCCCCGCCTCCAGCAGCGCGAAAACGTAGGCGTCGTCGTCGTAGCTCGTGAGGACGAGGACGCCCACGCCGGGCCGCTCGGCCTTGATGAGGCGGGTGGCCTCGATGCCGTTCATGCCCGGCATGGACACGTCCATCAGGATCACGTCGGGCTGGAGGGCGCGGGCCTTGACCACGGCGTCCTCACCGCTGTCGGCCTCACCGAGAACGCGCAGGTCGGCTTCCCCCTCCAGCAGTTCGCGGGTGCCCTTGCGGACGACGGGGTGATCGTCCACGAGAAGCAGCGTGATGGGCCGCGCGTGGGCGGCGGAGGCGTCGGCGTCGTGCATGGGGGCAGGATACCCGGCGGCGATAAAGAGCGGGGCCGCACCCACGCTGGAATGCGGCCCACGGCTGAAAGAGATGACGGTTCTTGCTGGTCGCTGGCGGCTGGCGGCTGGCGGCTGGCCGCCCTCCCCTACGACTTGCTCAGGTCCTTCCAGAGCGTCCCCGTGCGGAACGAGGTCATCGGGTTGAAGGTCTCCTCGCTGATGCCCTGGAGGGTGTCACGGTAGGCGAGGATGCCGGGGTTGCTCGGCATCAGCACGTAGTAGGCCTGCTCCTGCGCGCGGCGGGCCACCTGGCCGTACAGCTCGGCGCGGCGCTCGGTGTCGGTGGTCGTGCGGGCCTCCCGAATCCACCCGTCGATCTGGGGGTCCCGGAAGTTCGAGCGCGGCTGGTAGTACCCGTCGCTGGCGTAGAAGGTGTGCACGAAGTTGTCGGCGTCGGCGTAGTCGGGTGCCCAGCCCGTGATGATCAGGACCTCGCGCCCCGCGTTGCCGTCCTCGATGATCTCGCTCCACTGCTTGCTCTGGATGTTCACCCGGAACTTCGGGTTCAGGGACTCGATGTTGCGCTTGAGGAGTTCCATCGCGGTCTGCGCGGACACGCTCCCGGCGCGGTAGGTCGCGTTGACGGTGAAGCCCTGTTCCCACACCTGCCCGCCCCACGCCCGCCGGAATGCCTCGCGGGCGGCGTCGAGATCGAACTTCGGGGCCGCGAGGTCCTCATCGTAGCCGGGGAAGGTGTCGGGCAGCAGGAAATTGCGCGTCTCGCCCTTGCCGCCCTGCACCTCCTCGATATAGGTGGGCACGTCGAAGGCGGCGACGAAGCCCCGGCGAACGTTCACGTCACTGAAGAAGTTCGCGGGGATGCCCTGCCCGTCGAGCCTGCCGCTGCCGAGCAGCTCGCGGTTCTGGATGTTCTGGTTCATCGAGAGGCCGAAGGCACCGAGGTCGGGCAGGTCGTCGAGGACGGCGACGCCCGGCTTGCCGCGAAGCTGCTCCTCCACGATGGGCCGCCCGCCCGTCTCGATCAGGTCCGCGTCGCCGCGCAAGAAGGCCTGCTGACGCGCCGCCTGCTCGGGCACGACCTGGATGATCACGTTCTTGATGCTCGCCTTCTCGCCCCAGTAGTCCCCGAACGCCTCGGCGGTGAAGGAGGTCGCGTTCTTGCTCAGGAAGCGGTAGGCCCCCGTGCCGCTGGGGTTCTGCGCGAGAGGGCTGCCCGTGAGGTCTTTGCCCACCGCGTCCCGCCACGTCGCCTCGGTGCCATCCCACTCACCAATTTCCTTCGCGTGCGCGCTGTCCACGATGCTCTGGCCGGTGTAGGCGAGCTTGGCGAGGAAGGCGGGATCGACCTTCGGCAGGGTGAAGACCAGCGTCTCGCCGTCGCACCTCACGGCGTTCGTGATCCGTTCCCAGGTGATCGAGCGGTCGTCGTTCGCGTTGCTGCCCGTGCCCAGCAGGCTCTCGGACAGGAACCAGTTGCCGCTGTCGCTCGTGTTCGTCACGAGGTTGCGCCGAAAGGTGTACTCGGCGTCCGCGCACTTGAAGTCGTTGCCCGAGTGGAACTCGACCCCCTCACGCAGGGCGAAGCGGTACTCGCGCCCATCCTGACCCGTCTCCCACTCGGTCGCCAGCAGGGGGTCGAGGTCGGAGAGGCTGTTGCCCCGGTAGGTCACGAGCGTCTCGTACAGGTTCTCCACGACCTGCCCGCTGCCCGTGTCGTAGGTCGTGCCGGGGTCCAGCGTCGGGATGTCCGCGCTCTCCTGCACGACGAGGGTGCTGGACGCGCCACCGTCCGCATTGCGGTTGTTACACGCCGCGAGCGCCAGCGCCAGGGTGGCGAGGAGGGCGGCGCGGGGAATGACAGTCTTGTTCATGAGAACTCCTGGGGTGGAAGGCCGGGCATCCGGCGACGCCTCTTTGTGCCCAAATGCACGGTAGAGACGAGAAATTTATAAAAACGCCGTCTCATCCCTCGCCTTCGCGGGCACAGGGTAGATGCAACGCATGAAGTTCGTCTACGGGTCGTCTCAAGATCGGTGAGAAAGCGCGACCGTGGGAGCGCAAGCTTATGCGACGCTCAAGGCAGAGGTGGCAGAGCACCCAACTCCATCCCCTGCCACGAATGCAAGCCCCCCCACACCCACCTTGAGTGCCCTCTTGTAAGATTTCCTAATGACTTTGAACACCCATCCCCAGTCTTTCCTGCTGCGCGGCACGGCGGCGGGCGGGACGCTGCGGTTTGTCGGCATCGACGCGACGGCCATCGTGGAGGAGGCCCGAACGCGCCACCACCTGAGCAAGACGGCGACCGCCGCGCTGGGGCGCACGCTGGCGGCCTCGGCGCTGCTGGCCGTGGTGCTGGGCAAGAAGCCCGACAGCCGCGTGACCGTGCGCGTGCAGGGGGGCGGAAGTGTGGGCTGGATCGTGGCCGAGGGCAGCGCCGACGGGCGGGTGCGCGGCTACGTGCGCGAGCCGGGGGCCGACCTGCCCCTGCGGGCGAGCGACGGCAAGCTCGACGTGAGCGGCATCGTGGGCACCGAGGGAGAGCTGGCCGTGACCCGCCTCCTCGACAACGGCGAGCCGTACACGGGCAGCGTGGAACTCGTGAGCGGTGAGATCGCCGAGGACGTGAGTACCTACCTGGGCGTCTCCGAGCAGATTCCCAACGCCGTGCTGCTGGGCGTGTACGAGGAGGGGGGTCGGGTGGCGCGCGCGGGCGGACTGCTCGTTCAGGCGATGCCGGGCGTGAAGGACGAGACGCTCGCGCGGCTGGAGGCGAACGTCCGGGCGCTGGGGCAGATCACCGACCACCTGCGCCGGGGCAGCCTGCTGGAGACGATGCAGACCGTGGCGGAGGGGCTGGACCTCACGCTGGCCGCCGAGGCGCAGTCTGCCCGCTTCCAGTGCCGCTGCTCGCGCGAGAAGGCGCTCGACAGCCTGAAGTTCTTCGCGCCCGGCGAGCGGCAGGAGATGATCGAGGAGGGCGGGCAGGAGATCGTCTGCCACTGGTGCGGCGAGCACTATCAGATGACGCCCGCCGAGATCGCCACGCTGGACGCGGCGCAGGAGCGGGCGCGGGCGTAGGGAGCGGAACTCGGAGGCCACACGACTCCCCCGCCGCAGGGAATACCCCCGGTGCCCTCCCCCACCGTCCGCGAAAATGTCGATGGATCGATCCGGTAGGGCTGCTATACAGAGGCCGTATGCGAAAGCTTCTGCTCCTCGGCACACTCGCCACTGTCCTGGCCTCGTGTAACACCGCTACAGCGCCCTACTCCGCTGTCGGCACCTGGGACATCCGGTTCACTCAGGATCAGTCCAACTCGACTTTTCCGGGCGTTATGACGATTACAGCCCAGACCCAGACCGGCGAGCTGACGGGGGTATACGAGAACTCGGACGGCAGTTTCAAGAACGCGGTCTCCGGCAACGTCGACACTGGGGTGCTGAGAATTGAGGACGCCCTCAGCACCCACCCAGTAGACATCACCGGGAAGTTTAATGGCACCACATATGCCGGAACCTACAGGTCGCTAATTATCTCCGACGCCTACGACACGGGCAAAGTTGAGATGACGCGCCGTTGACCGTTTGAAGCGTCGGGCCGAACACGGGACTTATCACCCATGTTCGGCCCCCTCCTATTCCAGTTAACGCCGAGTTGAGACCCCGTTCCCGAGCGGCGAAAGTGGGCGGAGACTCAAGGTCCGCCCCTCCCCGTGCGCGGATAATGCGGGCATGAAACGACCACTCCTCGCGGCGACGCTCGTGCTGGTGGGCCTGGGGCTGGGAGCAACCCTGCTGCGCGATCAGGTGCCGGTGTCGGGGGCGCAGACGCAAACGCAAACGCAGAGCGGGACGCAGACGACGGGGACGAGCGCGGGCGGGCAGGCCGTGAACGAGGCCGCCGCGCGGCTCCAGAACGAGCGCAACACCATCGACATCGTGGGGCGCTACGAGCCGGGGCTGGTGTACATCACCACCGAGCAGGACGTGGTGGAGCAGGACCCGATGGCGATGATGTTCGGGGGCGGCGGGCAGACGCAGGTGCGGCAGGGCGTCGGCAGCGGCTTTTTCGTGAACGCGCAGGGCGACATCCTGACCAACTACCACGTCGTCGCGGGAGATGGCGGCTCGGGGGCCGCCGCCCGCATCCGCATCCGGGTCATGGACCGCGAGGAGTCGGTCCCGGCGCGCGTGATCGGCCTCGCCCCGCAGTACGACCTCGCGCTCATCCGCGCCGAGGGGCTGCCCGCCAACCTCATCCGGCCCATCCCGCTCGGCAACAGCGACGCGTTGAAGGTCGGGCAGAAGGCGGTGGCGATGGGCGCTCCCTTCGGGCTGGAGTTCAGCGTCACCGAGGGCATCGTGAGCAGCACGGCGCGGCAGATTCCCATCGGCTTTTCCGGCAGCGGCAGCGGCGAGGGCATCACGCAAAAGGCCATCCAGACGGACGCGGCGATCAACCCCGGCAACTCGGGCGGGCCGCTGCTCGACTCCACGGGCCGGGTCATCGGCATCAACACGCAGATTTACTCGCCCGCCGGGGCGGCCTCGGGCACCGGGCAGAGCGCGGGCGTGGGCTTCGCCATTCCCATCAACGCGGCGAAGAACCTCCTGCCCCGGCTTCAGGCAGCGAACGGCGGCCTGGTCTTCGCCCCCCGGCTGGGCATCACGCCGGGCCTCGTCGTGCAGGCGCAGGGGCAGGCCATCCCCGTGGGCCTGAGCGCGCTCTCCAGCGAGGGCAAGCGCGAACTCAGCCTGCCGGAGAATGGGCTGGTGGTCGGCGAGGTGACGGCGAACTCCCCCGCCGCCCGCGCCGGATTGCGAGGTGCCCAGGACGCGCGGGAGTTCCCCGGCGGGCAGGTCGCCCTCGGCGGCGACGTGATCACGAGGGTGGACGGGGAAGAGGTGGACGCGCTCGAAGACCTCCAGGCGGCCCTGATCGACAAGCAGGAGGGCGACACCGTGAGCCTGACGGTCGTGCGCGCGGGGCAGACGCGCAAGGTGAACGTGACGCTCGATGACAGTTCCTTCAGTGAGTGATCGGGTCAGTGGGTGAGCTGGCGGCCCGTACCTGGGCGCACCTCCAACCACAGGACCGGGTGTGGCTCGCGGACCTCGCGCGGCGGGCGGGGGCAGGGGCGCGGGTCGCCCTCGTCGGCGGGGCGGTGCGCGACGCGCTGCTCGGCGGCACCCCCCTCGACCTCGACGTGGTGGTGGAGGGCGCGGACGCCGGGAATCTCACGGCGGGGACGGGCCTGCCAGCGGTCGTCCACCCGGCGTTCGGGAATGCGACGCTGATCCTGCCGGACGGACGGCACGCCGACCTCGTGCGGGCGCGGCGGGAGAGCTACCCGGTGCCCGGCGAGAATCCAGTCCCCGAACCCGGCACCCTGACGGACGATCTGCGGCGGCGCGACTTTGGCCTGAATGCGCTGGCACTCGTCATCGGCCCGGAAGGGGGCGTGACCCTCCTCGACGAGGTGGGCGGGCTGGACGATCTGCGTGCACGGGTGCTGCGGCCCCTTCACCCCGCCTCCTTCCACGAGGACGCCAGCCGACTCGTCCGGGGGGCACGACTCGCCGGGCGGCTGGGGCTGGAGGCCCACCCGGAGTTGCTGCGGCAGGTGCAAGGCGCGCTGGCGATGGCGGAACGAACGCCGCGCCTCCACGCCGAGTTGCGCCTGTTGCTCGGCGAGCCGAGGCCGGGCCGGGCCGCCCGCGTGTTGGAGGAGTGGGGGGCGGGGGCGCTCCTGCCCGGTGGGGCACTCGAACGGCTGGAGGCGCTGGACGCACGGCAGGAGGCAGGTCAAACTGTGCCCGCTCAGGCCTACGCGGCGGCCCTCCTCTCCTCCGCGCCCGACCCGGACGCCCTCGCCGCCCGGCTGGGATTGGGGGAGAAACCCGGCTCCCTCCTCGCCCGCGCGCTGGGGGACGCACCCGCCGCACCCACCTCACCGGAAGGTATTCTCCGCGCCCTGCTGCGCCCGGACGCCTATCCGGTCCTCACCGGGCGGGACGTGCTGGCCCTCGGAGTTCCACCTGGTCCGGCGGTCGGGGCGGCCCTCGCGCACCTCGCCGCGTTGCGCCGGGCCGGGCGGGTCCGCTCGCTGGAAGAGGAGCGCGCCGCCCTGAGCGCCTACCTGAGCGGACACCCTTGATAGGTCCCCTGACCCTGATCACCACCGATCCGCTGTTGCTGCTCGTCCTCGTGACGGCGACGTTGTTCGGCGTGATTCTCAAGGGGACGGTGCAGGCCCGGCTCGCCGCCGCTCTGGGTGATTCCAGCGCGGTGCAGTCAGGCTCCGGGCTGCCGGAACCCGCCGTCCACCTCAGCCTGTGGCGGCTGGCGCTGTACCTCCTCGTCGGGGTGGCCCTTCCCCGCCCGGTGCTGCTGGCGCTGCGGGGTCAGTCCGCCGCCACCGTTCTGCTGAGTGGCCCGCCCGTGCTGCTCGCGTGTGCCCTCGTGCTGCTCCTGCTGCAACGGCTTCAACAACAGACACTGCCCACCACCGCCGACGTGATCGGCCTGGGGCTGGGCCGCGCCGCCCTCGCCCTGACCCTGCACGCGGCCTTCAATCTCCTGCCGCTGCCGCAACTGGACCTCGGGTGGACGGTGGGCCGGGTGCTGCCACCCTCCCCCCAATTGCCCCGACCGCTCCGTGGAACATTTCTACCCGCGCTGGCATGGGCCACGCTTTTTCTCAGCGGTGGCTTGCAATGGGCCGCCGCGCCGCTGTGGAGGGGGTGCAGACGCTGACGGCGCTGCTGCCGTGAGGCTCGGTGAGGGGTCATCCCGTGTGGAGGAACGCCCGCCCGTACAATGCGCCCCATATGCTCCTGAGCCTCCTGACCACGAATCCCGCCGCGTTCGTCATCGTCGCGCTGGCGCTCGTGCTGTCCCTCACTGTCCACGAGTTCGCGCACGCCTGGTCCGCCGACAAACTGGGCGACTCCACCCCCCGGCGCTTCGGGCGCGTGACGCTCAACCCCATCAAACACCTCGACCCCTTCGGCACGCTGCTGCTCCTGATCGCGGGCTTCGGGTTCGCCAAGCCGGTGCCCATCAACCCGCGCAACCTGGGAAGGTGGGGCACGCTCTGGGTCTCGGCGGCGGGGCCGATCAGCAATATCCTGATTGCCCTGATCGCCGCGCTGCTCCTGCGCTTCCTGCCGTCCAATCCGGTCGTCGTCACGGTGCTGCTGTACGTGCTGAGCATCAACATCGTGTTGGCCGTCTTCAACCTCATCCCCATCCCGCTGCTGGACGGAAGCCGCATCATCGGGGCGCTCGTGCCGTCGCTGGGTCGCAGCCTCGCCCAGTTCGAGGCGCAGCCCTTCAGCTTCGTCATCGTGATGCTGTTTATCTTCATCGCGCAGGGGCCGATTGGGAACATCATCGGGAGCGTGCAGCGGTGGGTCCTCGGTATCGTCGGGCTGTTCTGAGGTTGCCCTCGTCCAAGCAAAGAAAAGCCCCCGGTTCACCGCCGGGGGTTTGCACTTGCGGGCACGAGTCAGAAGTGCGCCTGATGTTCTGCTGGCGGCTGAAAGCTGGCCGCTGGCCGCTCCCCTCAGTCCGCCAGTCCTGACTTCTTGTGCAGGTTCTTCGCAATCTCCATGATCTCGTCCATGCTGTACTCGGGTGAGAACTCCGCCGAGTCGTGCCCGCTGTCCATCGTCTCGCCGCCGTTCGGCAGTTCGTCGGTCACGAACACTTCCTGCCCGTCGTCGGGGTGCGGTCCCTTCCAGATTTTGCCCATGTCGGTGTAGTCCGAGGGGCTGAAGCGGTAGAGCTTGAGGTGGATGCCCTGATCCATCAGCCGCTTGGATTCGGGAATCTTGGCCGTCTCGATCTTGGGCACCGGGAGCATCTTGGTCATCTCCACGCCGGTCAGCGTCTCCAGCGCCTTCGCGTAGGCGACCTGGTGGACGCCGCCGCGCACGAGGAGGTAGCCCGTCAGCGCCTTCGCCACCGGGTCGGACACCGCCTCGTAGACGCGGAGTTTCTGCTGCCGCGCGCCGCTCTCCAGAAAGAAGTTGTGCAGCAGGTCGAGGACGAGGTTGCCGCTGGAGAACACGTTGTCGCCCGTCCAGGGGATGTTGCGGGAGTCCTGCACCATCGCGCCGGGGCCGCCCGCGATGAAGTTCTGGGCGTTCCGCATCCCCACCGCGAAGTCGAGCGGCGTGGTCGTCGGGTCGACGGGTTCCTCGCGGCTCTTCACGTCCGGCCCGGCGAGCAGCGCGTTGATCGTCGCGGCGACGAGTTCGATGTGGCCCAGCTCCTCGGCGGCGATGTTGGAAATCA
Organism: Deinococcus sp. YIM 134068; assembly: GCF_036543075.1. Classification (NCBI taxonomy): domain Bacteria; kingdom Thermotogati; phylum Deinococcota; class Deinococci; order Deinococcales; family Deinococcaceae; genus Deinococcus; species Deinococcus lichenicola. Next base: position 99,366 of record NZ_JAZHPF010000012.1, on the reverse strand, counting down.
GGTCGTAGTACGGCTTGAGTTCCTTCTTCCCCCGGAAGTTGAAGGATTGAGTCATGTAGTTCATCAGGGTGGACATCTCCCCGAAGCGCCCGCCGAACAGCTCCTGCACGGTGGCGGCGGCGTTGGGGTTCTTCTCGTTGGGAAGGGGCAGGTCGAACTGGAGCTTGTCGATGCGTAGGAACATGGGGGAAACCTCCGGGAAAAGGCCACCGACCCGAAGAAGTCGGATTGCGGGCAGCCTATCCACCTCACCCCCCCGCATACACAAGGTTTCGCTTAAGGCTCGCCCCGCTTGACGGCCCTCTCCCGAGCATCAGGCAAGTCGAAACGCGGCCTTGAACGCCTTCTCACGGGGCCGTTCAGCACGAATCCCTGATCAGCGCAGGTGAAACATCATCGCCACATGCGCGCCTGTCCCGCCGAGGACGAACAGGTGCCAGATTTCGTGGAAGCCGAAGCCGGGGCGCGGATTCCAGCGCCGCGTCCCGTAGATGACGGCCCCGATGGAATACAGCACTCCCCCCACCGCCAGCCAGAGAATCGCGGCGGCGGGCAGATTGCGCGCGAGTTGCGGCAACAACCCGAGGGAAATCCAGCCCATGCCGACGTACAGCAGCGTGCTGACCCAGCGCGGCAACCGCATGGTGACGAGCTTGAGAATGATGCCCGTGACGGCGATGCCCCAGATCACCCACAGCACGGCGTCGCGCCACACGCCGTCCAGGCCGTAGTACGCGACGGGCGTGTAGCTCCCGGCGATGAGCAGGAAGATGCCCGCGTGGTCGAGTTTCCGCAGCCACCGCAACCCGCGTTCGCCTCCCCGGAAGGAGTGGTAGCTCGCCGACGCCGCGTACAGCCCCACCATGCTCAGCCCGAAAACGAGGAAGGGCCACAGGCTCATTCCCCGCGCATCTGCCCACCACAGCAGCGGCCCCAGCACCACGAGCGCCGCCAGCGCCCCGCCCCAGTGGGTGAGGGCGTTGACGGGTTCGCGCGGGGCAGTGAGGAGACGCTTCACGGGAACAGGGTAGTGGGATGTGGGGTGTGGGGTGTGGAAGTTGGGACGGGATTCAGGGCCTGTGGCTCGTCGCTCGTGGCTTGTGGAAAAAGCGCAGAAGAACCGTCTTCGCTCCACGCCTTTCTCTACAAGCTACAAGCCCCACGCGCCTGCCCCTCACTTCCCCCCGTAGTTCGGCGACTCCTTCGTAATCGTGACCCCGTGGGGGTGGCTCTCCACGAGGCTCGCGCCCGTGATGCGGACAAACTGGGCGGTATCGCGCAGGGCGTCGAGATCGGGAGCGCCACAGTAACCCATGCTGCTCCTTAGCCCGCCGACGAACTGGTAGAGCACCTCGCCCGCCGTGCCCCGGTAGGCGATGATGCCCTCGATGCCCTCGGGGACGAACTTGCGGCTGCCGCTCTGGAAGTAGCGGTCGCTCGACCCCTGGTCCATCGCGCCCAGGCTGCCCATGCCCCGGTAACTCTTGTAGCGGCGACCATCGCGCAACACGACCTCGCCGGGGGCCTCGTCGGTGCCCGCGAGCATGGACCCCATCATGACGGCGCTCGCCCCGGCGGCAATCGCCTTCGGCACGTCGCCCGTCTGCTTGATGCCGCCGTCCGCGATGACGGGGATGCCCGCCTCCAGCGCGGCGGCGGACGCCTCGAAGATGGCGGTAATCTGGGGAACGCCGACGCCCGTAACAATACGTGTAGTGCAGATCGAACCTGGACCGATGCCGCATTTTATTGCGTCTGCACCGGCGAAAATCAGATCACGCGCTCCAGCTCTTGTAGCAATATTCCCAGCTATTACGTCTACATCGAAGTTCTCCTTCACCCGCGACAGCGCGTTCAGGATGCCCTGGCTATGGCCGTGGGCGCTGTCGAGCACCAGCACGTCCGCCCCCGCCGCGACGAGCGCCCCGGCCCGGTCCATCAGGTCGGCCCCCACGCCGATGGCCGCGCCGACGCGCAGGCGGCCCAGCGCATCCTTCGCCGCGCGCGGGTACTTCACCCGCTTGGTGAGGTCCTTGATGGTGATCAGTCCCTTGAGGAACCCCTCCGCATCTGTGACGAGCAGCTTCTCGATGCGGTGGCGCTTGAAAATCTCCTGCGCCTCCTCCAGCGTGGTGCCGACCGGCACGGTGACGAGGTTCTCGCGGGTCATCACGTCGGTGATGGGCGTGCCCAGGTCCCCCACGAAGCGCATGTCGCGGTTGGTGATAATGCCGAGGAGCCGCCCGGTGGGGTCGGTGATGGGCACGCCGCTGATCTTGTACTCGCCCATCAGGCGCTCGGCGTCGCCCACCGTGGCGGTCGGGGGCAGGGTGATGGGGTCCACGATCATGCCGCTCTCGGACCGTTTGACCTTGCGGACCATCTCGGCCTGCGCGTCCACGCCCATGTTCTTGTGGAGGATGCCGAGGCCGCCCTCGCGCGCCATCGCCACCGCCATCGCCGTCTCGGTCACGGTGTCCATCGCCGCCGACACGAAGGGGATGTTCAGCCGCACCCGCCGCGTGAGCTGCGTCTCCACGCTGACCTCGTGCGGCAGGACCGTCGAGTGCCGGGGTTGCAGCAACACGTCGTCGAAGGTAATGCCCTCCTGGCCGAACTTGTAGGCGTACCGGGCGTCCGGCGAGCCGGGCTGGCCGCTGGCGGCGGGGGGGGTAGCCTCGGGGGTCGGGCGCGTCATGGGCCGGAGTGTACCCCCGCCCTCCCCCGGCGCGCGGTGATGGCCTCCACAGCGGCCCCCTTGCGGGCCGGGAAAAGCCGTGCTAGATTCTCCCTCGCCCGCGCGCGGGTGATGAAAACGGGGTCGTAGCTCAGCTGGGAGAGCGCGTCGTTCGCAATGACGAGGTCAGGGGTTCGATCCCCCTCGACTCCACCAAGAAAAGCCCGCCTGACGAGGCGGGTTCGTCCTTTTGGGTGCCGCCTGGATGCAGCGGCCAACAGCGGCAGTGGCAGCGGCAGCGGCAGTGGCAGCGGCAGTGGCAGTCCGGCGGCGCTCCGACCGCCTGAAGCCGGACGGGCAACGCGTGGCCGCCCGGCGGGAGGTCCTGTTCCCCCACAGCGCATTCAGCTTCGCCCTTGTCGAAGGCTACAGGTCGAATGCCATAGAAGGCCCTGTGTGTTCTGTGCGTCCCGGTCTTGTGAGCGGGCGGCGGACCTCGTACCGTACGGGGGCAAGAACAACTCGACTTCGGCCAGCCCTGGCCCCATTCCCCGCGCCTCCCCCGGTGCCCGCCCTTCCTGAGCGGTCCTGCTCCAGCATTCGCGCCCCCTCTTCCCGGAGGTTCCATGACCCTATCCCCGCCCGCTCCCACGCACGAGACGCTGAGGCAGCGCCTGCGGCAACACCCTCTGCGGCACTTCATCGGCGGGGGGTGGGTGGACGCCGCGAGCGGGGAGACGTTCGAGGTCCACACGCCCACCGACAACAGCCGGCTCACCCGCGCGGCCAGCGGAGACGCGACCGACGTGGACCGGGCCGCTCAGGCCGCCTGGGACGCCTTTCCCGCGTGGCGCGCCCTCAGCGGCAAGGCCCGCCGCAAGCTCCTGTACCGCGTCGCCGCGCTCATCGAGGACCGCGCCGAGGAAATCGCCCTGCTGGAGAGCCTGGACACCGGGCAGCCCATCCGCTTCATGAAGGCCGCCGCCACGCGCGCCGCCGAGAACTTCCGCTTCTTCGCGGACCGGGCGGAGGCCGCGCAGGACGGGCAAAGCCTCCCCGCCGAGGGCTTCCTGAACTACACCCTGCGTCAGCCGGTCGGTCCGGTCGGCGTCATCACCCCCTGGAACACGCCCTTCATGCTCTCCACCTGGAAGATCGCCCCGGCCCTCGCCGCCGGATGCACGGTCGTCCACAAGCCCGCCGAGTGGAGTCCGGTCACGGCGACGCTGCTCGCGGAGATCATGCACGAGGCGGGGATTCCGGGCGGCGTGGTCAACCTCGTCCACGGCCTCGGGGAGACGGCGGGGAGGGCCTTGACCGAGCACCCGCACATCAAGGCCATCGCCTTCATCGGCGAGAGCAGCACCGGCAGCCTGATCCAGAGGCAGAGTGCCGACACCCTCAAACGCGTTCACCTCGAACTCGGTGGGAAGAATCCGGTCGTTGTCTTCGCCGACGCGGACCTCGACCGCGCCCTCGACGCCGTGATCTTCATGCTCTATAGCCTCAATGGGCAGCGTTGCACCTCCTCCAGCCGCCTGCTCGTGGAGCGGTCCGTCCACGACGGGTTCGTGGCGAAGCTCGCCGAGCGTGTCGCCAATATCCGTGTCGGCGATCCCCTCGATCCCGCCACCGAGGTCGGCCCGCTCGTCCATCCCCGGCAGTTCGAGAAGGTCTGCTCGTACTTCGACATCGCGCGGCAGGATGGGGCGACGGTGGCGGTGGGCGGCGAGCGCATCGGCACGACGGGCAACTACGTGCGGCCCACCCTGATCACCAACGCCCGTTCCGGGATGCGGGTCGCGCAGGAGGAAATCTTCGGGCCGGTCCTGACCGTCATCCCCTTCGACACGGAGGAGGAGGCGCTGTATGTCGCCAACGACGTGAAGTACGGCCTCGCCGCGTACCTCTGGACGAACGACCTCACCCGCGCGCACACCTTCGCGGGGGGGCTGGACGTGGGGATGATCTGGATCAACTCGGAGAACGTCCGCCACCTCCCCACCCCCTTCGGCGGCATGAAGGCCAGCGGCATCGGGCGCGACGGCGGGGACTACTCCTTCGACTTCTACATGGAGACGAAGAACGTCGCCGTGAACCTGAGCGGGCACCGGGCCGCGCGGCTCGGGGTGGGCGAGGGACAGCCGGGGCGGGACGGGGCGGACAAGGGGTTGGCGGAGTGAGGAGCGGTGAAGGTCAGCCTTTGGCTGACACCCCTCTCCCAACCCTCTCCCGCAAGGGGAGAGGGCTATCCCAGGGCCTCGACGATTCGCGCCAGCACACCCTCCAGATTGTCCGTCACTTCGTTGTTCCAGAACCGCAAGACGGTGAAGCCCCTGGCGCGGAGTTCCGCATCTCGCACGGCGTCGTACTCACTTCCTGCGTGGTGGCCGCCGTCGAGTTCAACCACCAGCCCTCGCTCCAGCGCCACAAAATCGACGATGTAGAAACCGAGTGGTTGTTGACGCTTGAACTTCACGCCCAGCATGCGACCAGCTCGCAAGTGCTGCCACAGCAACACCTCCTGCGGCGTCCCCCGTACCCGCAAGTCACGCGCCCTCTCCCTGCCGTCCCGGCGCGAGAACCTATCCACGCGAGCAGCTTAAAGCCCTCTCCCCTTGCGGGAGAGGGTTGGGAGAGGGGTGGCGAGCACCGCTCGCCGATCTTCCACCTCCGTCCTCACTTCACACCCTGAAAGGAGTCCGCACATGACTGCCCGAACCGGACAACAGTTCCTCGACCGTCTGCGCCAGAACCCCCCCAACCTGTACGTGGACGGCGCACGCGTCGAGGACCCCACCACCCACCCCGCCACCCGCAACATCGCCCACTCCCTCGCAGAGCTGTACGACCTCCAGCACGACCCCCGCCTCCGGGACGTGCTGACGTACGAGGAGAAGGGTGGGCGGTACGCCACCTCCTTCATGGTGCCGCGCACGAAGGACGACCTGCGGAAGATCGGGGAGGCGCACCGCCTCCGCGCCAACTTCTCGCTGGGCACGCTGGGCCGCGCGCCGGACTACATGAACACCAACGTCATGGCGGCGGGCATGGCGAGCGACTACTTCGACCTGTGCGAGAGCAGCGGCGCACCCGGCTCCGGGCGCAACTTCAGCGAGAACATGCGCCGCTATTACGAGTACGTGCGCGAGAACGACCTGTGCCTCACCCACGCGCTGACCAACCCGCAGGTCAACCGCTCCAAGCAGGCGTCCGAGCTGCCCGACCCTTACATCGCCATGGGCATCGTCGAGGAGACGGAGGCGGGCGTGATCGTGCGCGGTGCCCGGATGCTCGCCACGCTGCCCATCGCCGATGAGATTCTCATCTTCCCGTCCACGGTGATCAAGGAGAACGGCGACAAGAGCCGCTACGCGATGGGCTTCGGCCTGCCGACGAACGCGCCGGGGCTGTACTTCCAGTGCCGCGAACCCTTCGACCTGGGGCGGGACGTGGAGGACCACCCGCTGTCGAGCCGCTTCGACGAGCAGGACGCCTTCGTGATCTTCGACGACGTGCTCGTGCCGTGGGAGCGCGTGTTCCTGATGTACGACATGACGCTCGCCAACCAGGCGTACAGCAAGACGGACGCCGTGCTCCACATGGCCTATCAGGTCGTGAACCAGAAGGTCTCCAAGACGGAGGCGTTCCTCGGCATCGCGCAGAGCATCGTGGAGACGGTGGGCAGCGGGCAATTTCAGCACGTGCAGCAAAAGGTCTCCGAGATCATCGTCACGCTGGAGATCATGAGGGCGCTTCAGGTGGCCGCCGTGGAGGGCGCGGAGCTGAACAGGTACGGCGTGATGACCCCGGCGCGCGGACCGCTGGACGCCGCCCGCAACTACTACCCGGCGATCTACCCGCGCCTGAACGAGATCATCCAGCTCCTCGGCGCGTCGGGCATCATCATGATGCCGGGCAAGGCCGACCGCGAGGGGCCGCTGGGGCACTTCATCGAGAAGCACCTTCAGGCGACGAACGCGAGCGCGGGGGACCGCCTGCGCCTCTTCCGCCTCGCCTGGGACCTGACGCTCAGTAGCTTCGGCGCGCGGCAGAACCTGTACGAGAAGCACTTCTTCGGCGACCCCATCCGCATGTCCAGCGCCCTGTACGAGGTGTACGACAAGGGGCCGTACGTGGAGCGCATCCGGCAGTTCCTGCACCAGCGGCAGGCCGTGGCGGCGGACTGAGATGCAGCCGAACATCGTCCGCATCGCCCACGGGGTCTTCTACGTCACCGATCTGGAACGCTCCCGGCGCTTCTACGTGGACCTGCTCGGCCTGAACGTCCTGCACGAGACGGGGGGTGCCCTGTACCTCCGGGCCAACGAGGACCGCGAGTGGACGCTGAAGCTCGAACTCGCCCCGGAGGCGGGCGTGAAGCACCTCGCCTACCGGGTGGGCACGCCCGCCGACCTCGACGCCCTCGCGGAATTGCTCGACTCCCAGGGTCTCCCCCACCGCTGGGAGACGGAGGTGGACCGCCCCCGACTGCTGCGCTTTCAGGACCCTCACGGCGTGCCCGTCGCCTTCTACGCGGAGTCGGTCAAGCACCGCTGGCTGCTTCAGGACTACCACCTGCACCGGGGGGCCGGGCTGCAACGCATCGACCACATCAACGTGATGACGCCCGACGTGGAGGGCGTGATGCGCTGGTACATGGACCACCTCGGCTTCCGGCTGAGCGAGTACACCGAGGACGAACACGGCAGGGTCTGGGCCGCCTGGATTCAGCGCCGGGGGAGCGTCCACGACCTCGCGCTGACGAACGGGGCGGGGCCGAGGCTCCACCACTTCGCGTACTGGATGCCCGACATGCAGAGCATCATCCGCACCTGCGACATCCTGGCGGGGGCGCGGATGCCCGACCACATTGAGCGCGGCCCCGGTCGCCACGGCGTCTCCAACGCCTTTTTCCTGTACATCCGCGACCCGGACGGCCACCGCATCGAGCTGTACACCTCGGACTACGTGACGGTGGATCCCGACTTCGAGCCGATCCGCTGGTCCCTCGACGACCCCCGGCGGCAGACCCTGTGGGGGGCCAGGACCCCCCGGAGCTGGTTCGAGGAAGGGTCGCTGCTGGAGGCCTTCGGCGGCGGCTGGGTCACGCCGCAGGAGGGCGAGTTGCGGGGCCTCCCGGTGCATGTGATCTGATGGCCCGCATGTCCCCCCTCCGAGGTCCTCCGTGAAGACCGCCCGTTTCCTCTCGCGCGGACGCCAGCACCAGGGCGTCCTGCGTGATGGCCTCCTCATCGACGCGGCGGGCGAGGGCCACCCTCCGGGCGAGGTGCAGTTTCTGTTGCCCGTCACGCCCGGCAAGGTCATCGCGCTCGCCCTGAACTACGCCGACCACGTGGCGGAACTCGGCTTCAAGCAGCCCGAGGAACCCGTGATGTTCCTCAAGCCGAACACCAGTCTGCTGCCGCACCGTGGGACGGTCGAGTATCCGCGCGGCGCGAAATTCATGCATTACGAGGTCGAACTCGGCCTCGTCATCGGTCGCAACGCCCGGCGCGTGAGGGCGGGGGACGCGGCGGACTACATCGGCGGGTACACCATCGCCAACGATCTGGTCGTGCGCGATTACGTCTCGAACTACTACCGACCGCCCATGCGCGCCAAAGGCTGGGACACCTTCGGGCCGCTCGGCCCCTACCTCGTGACGCCGGACGAGGTGCCCGACCCGTACGACCTCGGCCTGCGCGCGTACGTCAACGGCGAACTGCGGCAGGAGGGGTCCACCCGCGACATGATCCTGAAGGGACCCGAGCTGATCGAGTTCATGTCCCGCTTCATGACGCTGGAGGCCGGGGACGTGATCCTGACCGGCACCCCGAAGGGCGTCTCGCACGTCCACCCCGGCGACGTGATGCGCCTGGAGATTGACGGGCTGGGGGCGCTGGAGAACGACGTGCGCCTGGAGGACGAGAGCGCCGAACCCCTCGTCGCCGAGGAAGGCGTGCGACAGTAACTCCCGGAGGTTCCCTTTGCCGCACGTCATCATCGAGTACACCGACAACCTCACGGGCGAGACGGACATTCCCACGCTCCTGGAGGTCATCCACGCCGTCCTGATGCGCCATGGGGACGTGTTCCCGGTCGGCGGCATCCGCTCGCGCGCCGTCGCCCTGCACGATTACCGGGTGGCGGACGGGCGGGAGGACGACGCCTTCGTCCATGTCACCCTCAAGATCGGGGCCGGGCGCGGCGACGAGGTGAAGAGGGCGGTCGGGGACGAGCTGTTCGGCGTGGTGGGGGCGCACTTCGCGGAGGTGTTCGCGCGGCGGTATCTCGCGCTCTCGATGGAGCTTCAGGAGTTCGGCGAGGCGGGCACCTACAAGCACAACAACATCCACGCCCGCTTCAGGAAGCTTCAGAAAATAGACGACCACGACAGCCCAACGAACAGCCCAACAGCGGAGACCGAATGCTGACTGACGCCCAACTCCAGGACGCCGCCGCCCGCCTGAACGAGGCGGAGAGGACCCGGCGGCAGCTCCGGCAGTTCTCGCTGGAGTACCCGGACCTCACCTTGGGCGACGCCTACCGCATCCAGCGCGCGTGGGTGGACCTCAAGCTCGCGGAGGGCCGCACCCTCTACGGCCACAAGATCGGGCTGACCTCCCGCGCGATGCAGATGGCCTCGAACATCACCGAACCCGATTACGGCGCTCTGCTGGACGACATGGTGTTCCCGGAGGGGTCCGAGATACCCACCTCGCGCTTCATCGTCCCGAAGGTGGAGGTCGAACTCGCCTTCCTGCTGGAGCGCGACCTGGGTGGACCGAACTGCACCCTCTTCGACGTGCTGGGGGCCAGCCGCTATGTGGTGCCCGCCATCGAGATCATCGACGCGCGCATCGAACGGGTGGACCGGGAAAGTGGCGTGACCCGCAAGGTGCTCGACACGATCAGCGACAATGCCGCGAACGCGGGGATCATCCTGGGCGGGCGTCCGGTCCGGCCCCACGACGTGGACCTGCGCTGGGTCGGCGCGCTGCTCTACCGTAATGGCGTGATCGAGGAGACGGGCGTGGCGGCGGGCGTCCTGAACCACCCGGCGAGCGGCGTCGCGTGGCTGGCGAACAAGCTCTGGCCGCACGGCGTGACCCTCAAAGCGGGGCAGGTCATCCTGGCCGGGTCCTTCACTCGGCCCGTGGACGCGCGGCCCGGCGACACCTTCCACGCGGACTACGGCCCCCTGGGCGGCGTGGCCTTCCGGTTCGCCCCATGAGCGGGATCGGCAATGGCTTCCTGCGGGCCTTGCGCGCCCGCGAACTTCAAGTCGGCCTGTGGTCGGCCCTCGCCGACCCCTACTGCGCGGAGGTATGTGCCGGGGCGGGCTTCGACTGGCTCCTCATCGACGGCGAGCACGCGCCGAACGACGTGCGCTCGACGCTGAGCCAGCTTCAGGCCCTCGCCGCTTATCCGGTCGCCCCCATCGTCCGCCCGCCCGTCGGGGAGACGTGGCTGATCAAGCAGTACCTCGACCTCGGCGTGCAGACCCTCCTCATCCCGATGGTGGAGAGCGCCGAACAGGCCCGCGCGCTCGTGGCGGCGACGCGCTACCCGCCGCGCGGCATTCGGGGAGTGGGGAGCGCCCTGGCCCGCGCCTCCCGCTGGAACCGCGTGCCGGACTACCTGCACCGCGCCGACGACGAGATGTGCCTGCTCGTGCAGGTCGAGACCCGGCGCGGCCTGGAGAATCTGGGGGAGATCACCGCCGTGGAGGGCGTGGAGGGCGTGTTCATCGGTCCCGCCGACCTCAGCGCCAGCCTGGGGCACCTGGGGCAGCCGGACCACCCGGAGGTTCGGGCGGCCATCGAGGCGGCCATCGCGCAGATCGTCGCCTCCGGCAGGGCGGCGGGCATCCTGTCGAGCGACGAGGCGCAGGCGCGGGAATACATCGCGCTGGGCTGCACCTTCGTGGCGGTCGGGGTGGACGTGACCCTGCTCGCCCGCGCCACCGGGGACCTCGCCGCGCGCTTCGGGCGGGGAACTGGGGGGGCTTCCACGAAGGGGGACGTGTATTAGAGCAGTTGACATCAAAATTGTCATGCTAAGCGTCAGCGAAACATCTCGAAATGAGAAGAAGGAGGCCCTTCGCTTCGCTCAGGGTGACAACCGTTCTTCTGTCAAATGCCCTAGACGTTCTGCGAAGGTCGCGGAAGGCGGGAGGTGATCACGCGTGCCCCCTGCCCTTGACCTTCTGCACCCCCAACGCCCGTCTCATCCCCCGGCTGTCAGCTCGTCCGGGCCACCTCTGGCCGCCTGTGTGTCACGCTCACGGGCGTTGTCCGCGTGACCTGCCCGGTGCCCTGGACCTGGAGATCACCCAAAAGGTCATCCACATCCACTCCCAGCGGCACGGTCGGCGGCACATCCAGGTCAACCACCGCGTGCCCACGCCCGCCCCGGCTGCGGGTGGCGGTGCGGTCGCGTCTCGCCGCAGGTCCGTGGGTCATGTCGTCCTCCCTGGAAGGAGCCGTCCTGTTCCGGCTCGTCGTGGGCCGCTCAAGTGCCGGACCGCAGGCTGTCTTCGGGCCGGAACCACCTGAGTCTGGAATTTCACCGACCCGTCCCTCTCCTCATCCCTCACCGACCCGCAGGGCCGACGACGGGAACGTCCCGTCCGCCCCGGACCCTGCGGCGACCGGCGACGATGGCCGCCAGGGCGTCCACGGCAACATCCACTTCTTCGGGCGTGTTGTACAGGTAAAAGCTCAGGCGGCAACTTCCCGCAGGCGTCAGGCCGAGCGCGTGGTGCGCGAGCGTGGCGCAGTGACACCCGGCGCGTGCCTCCACACCGGCGTCGTTCAGGGCATGGGCCAGGTCCCCCGAATCGTGCCCCGCCACCGTGAAGGCGACGAGCGAGGTGCGCCGCGCCGCGTCCCCCGGCCCATAGATCGTGAGGCCCGGAATGGCCTCCAGCCGCTCCAGCGCCCTGGCGGTCAGATGCCGATTCCACGCAGAAATCCGGTCCATCGCTCGCCGCGTCGTCTCGCGTTCGATGGGCCTCCCGGTGCCGAAATAGTGGGCCTGGGTCGGCGTCAGCGCCAGGTCGTGCAGCAGGCGCAGGGCCTGGGCCGAGACGATGGCCCCGAGGATGTTGGGCGTGCCCGCCGCGTACTTCCACGGCAGCGGGCCGTACTCGACCCCACCCGGAAAGACCCGGCCCTCGGCGATCATGTCCCCGCCGTACAGGAACGGCAACGAGGACTCCAGCAGGTGCTCGCGCGCATACAGCACGCCGACGCCGAAGGGGGCGAGCAGCTTGTGGAAGGAGAAGGCGAGGTAATCGGCCCCCAGCGCCTGCACGTCGGTGAACGTGCCCGGCACGAGTTGCGCCCCGTCCACGAGCAGGTAGGAACGCTCCTCGCCGTTCGGCTGCACGTAACCGCTGGCGTCGGCCAGGTCCCGGACCGTTTCCAGCGGCGGACGGGTGCCGAGGAAGTTGGACGCGCCCGTGCAGCACACCAGCTTCGTCCGGGCGTCGATCAGGGAGGCGAGGTGTTCCAGGTCGAGTTCGCCGGTCTCCGGGTCGAAACGGGCCAGGCGGCAGTCCACGCGCCGCCCGAACCTCGGCAGGATGTCGCGGCACAGCGCGGACCACGGGACATAGTTCGAGTTGTGCTCCAGCATCGTCGTCACCACGTTGTCGCCGTCGCGGAACTCGGTGAGCAGCGAGTACAGGACAGCGTTGATCGCCTCGGTCGTGTTGCGGTACAGGGCGACGCTGCGGCGGCTCGGCGCTCCCAGAAACTGCGCGATGGTGTCGTAGGCGTCCTCGAAGAGCCGGGTCAGCTCCCGCGAGGCGTCCGACTGCCCCCGGTGGACGTTCTCGTAGCCGGGCGCGAGCGAGCGGTACAGCTCCAGCAACTCGCGCGGCGGCTGGGTGCTGGCGGCGTTGTTGGTGACGACCCGGCCTTCCGCTGGGAACAGGAAGTGATCACGGACGGCGGCGATGTCCCATTCGGCTGAACTCGTGTCCGTTGGGTTCATGGTCTCCCCTTGAAGTGGGCCGTCACGGGCCGGGCCACGCGGCGGCGCGGGTCGCCCACAGCCTGAATCGGGCGGGAGAGGTTGAGGCGCGTGCAGAACACACCACGTCCCCGAAGGGATGGGGGAGTCCTCCTGAGTGTCTGCTGCCACGTCCCTCCCGGTCTGCCCCCGTGCTCATGAGGCCCGCCGACCCCAGGCCCCGGCCAGCGCGGGCGGCAGCACCACGGCTCCCGTCGCCTGGGTGGCGGCGGCAATACGTTGCGTGAGGGTCCCGATCCCGAGTTGCTCGGGCGTGGCAATGCCCGCCGCTATGATCTGCGTGGCCAGCGCGCCGACCACCCCACCCAACAGCGCCGGGCCGCGCGGGTCGTCCGGGGCGAGGTAGCCCTGGATGCCGAACGTCTGCACGTCCGCGAGGCCCGCCCCCTCCAGCAGCATCGCCAGCCCCGTTCCCATCACCGGGTTCGCGCCCGCGCTGCGAAAGGCGGCGTCCACCCACTCCAGCGTCTGAGTCACGAGCGGCACGGCGGGTTCGGCGCGGGACGACCCCAGGTCAAAATCCAGCACGAGCATCAGGCCGCCGGGGCGCAGCGCGGTGAGCTGATGCCGCAGCACCTCCACCGCGTCCGGCAGGTGAAACAGGATCAGGCGTCCGACCACCGCATCGAACGGCTCGGCGTCACGCCAGTTCCGCACGTCGCCCTGCACGTAGGTCACTTGCGGATGGTCAGCGGCGCGCGTGCGGGCCACCTCCAGCAACTTCACGCTGGTGTCGAGGCCGACCACCTGACCCCCTGGGCCGACGAGTTCGGCCACAAGCCCCGCCACGTGGCCGAGGCCGGTGCCGAGATCGAGCACCCGCATACCGGGGCCGACTCCCGCCGCCCGCAGCAGCAGGCGGGTCGCGGCCTCGATGGAGGCGGCCTGGCCGTCCAGCCGGGCGATTTCCTGATCGCTTGAGCCGAGGGCGTAGTTCGGGGCGGTCTGTGTCATGGTGAGTCTCCTTGTCTCCAGCGTCTTGGGGCGGCGGCGGGGCTGTGGGCAGGCTGTGGGCGGCCCAGCAGGCGGTTCAGTCGCCACGTATTCCTGCCGCCGCGCCCACCCCCAGGACGATGTACATGCCGCTGGCCGCGTGCCTCCAGCGCCGGGCAAACGCCTGATTTCCGCTCAGGGTGCGCCCCAGGCGGCTGGACAGCAGGGCATACGCGCCGTCATTCAACACGGCCAGAACCAGAAAGGTCAGCCCCAGCACCAGCGTCTGCGCCGCCACCGCGCCGTTCTCGGGCCGGACGAACTGGGGCAGGAAGGCCAGAAAGAACAGCGCCGTCTTCGGGTTCAGGGCGTCGATCAGCGCCCCCTGCCAGAAGACCTGCCGCAAGCCATGCGGTGCGGCAGCGCCGTGCTGGGGACCGCCGGACCTGTCCAGCAGCGTGCGAACCCCCAGATAGATCAGGTAGGCCGCGCCCAGCCCCCTGACCACCCCGAACAGCGCGGCGGAGGAGACCAGCAGGGCCGAGAGACCCAGCGTGGCGGACAGGACGTGAACCAGTCCACCCGCCTCCACGCCCAGCACCGACACCAGCCCGGCCCGCCATCCCCGCCTCAGGCTGCACGTGACGACGAACAGCACGGTGGGACCGGGAACCAGCAGGATCGCCAGGGTGGCGGCGGCGAACAGGCACAGGGTGGTCAGGTCGGGCATGGGTGTTCCTCCAACAGGCCAACCGGGCGATGAATCCGAGGGCGTGGTTCGGGCTGAGCTGTGTCATGGGGATTTCCCTTGTGTGGAAGGGTGCAGGGCCGGGATGCCGCCCTCCCGCCTCAGCGCCCCGATCAGGTGCCAGGCGTTCAGAGGCAGCAGCAGCGCGTGGAGCAGCAGGACCGGGTGGAGACCGGCCCCCACGGCGTAGGCGATGAACGCGAGGTTGCTCGTGATCGCCAGCGCCCGGAGGGGCACCATGTCGCGCGTGCAGAAGGTCGCCAGCACCAGCCCGGAAGCGAGATAGCCAAGCGGCTCGGACATGTTCATAGGAAGCTAGGGGTTGACGCGCGCCAGGCCGTAGCCGATCCGGGTGCCGTTGATCGCGAAGCCGCCCAGCACGATCTGGCCGCCCGGCTGCACCGCCACGCTCTCGGCCCCGTCGAAGGCGTCGAAGAAGGAGATGGTCAGCCTGCCGCCGGAACCGAAGCTGGCATCGAGCGTGCCGTCCGGGGAAAAGCGCGCGACCCCGAAGTCGGGATTCGACCCGTTGGAACTCTGCCCGGCGACGACAATCCTGCCGTCGGCTTGCAGGGCCACCGCGCGGCCAAAGTCATTCAGGGTGCTGAACGCGGTCGTCGCCAGACCGGCGGTGCCGAAGCTGTTGTCCGGGCGACCGTCGGCGGCGAGGCGCATCACCGCGAAGTGGCTGGAGCGGGCGGGGAACACGCCGACGGACGCACTTCCCGCCAGCACGATCCTGCCGTCCCCTTGCAGGGCCAGCCCCTCGTCGAGGCGGTGCTCGGCCACCGCCGTTTTGCCGCCGCTGCCGAAGCCGGGGTCGAGGCCCCCGCCCGCGTCGTACCGCACCAGGCCGGTCCGGTCACGGTTGTTCAACGTGCTGTAGCCCGAGACCAGAATGCTGCCGCCCGGCTGCACCACCACGTTCCGCGCGAGGTCAACCTCACCGTCGAGATCGGTCGTGACCTTCCCGTTGCCGCCGAAGCCGGTGTCGAGCGTGCCGTCGCTGGTGTAGCGCGCGACCGCGAAATCGGCGCTGCCGCTCAGGGTGCTGAGGGCCGCGCTGCCCACGACGACGATCCTGCCGTCCTCCTGAATCGCCACGCCCTCCCCCAGGTCGGTCAGGCCGCCAAAATCGGTCGTGACCCTGCCCCCCGTCCCGAAGCCCGTGTCGGGGCTGCCGTCGGCGTTGTAGCGGGCCAGGGCGAAGTCGAAGTTGAAGAGGTTGTTCGCGGTGCGGCCCACGACCGCCTGCCCGGCGACGACGATCCTGCCGTCGCTCTGGATTGCCACGCCGCGCGCCTGATCCGCCCCGGTGGCGATGTCGGTGGTCACGGTGCCCGCGTCGCCGAAGCCCGTGTCCAGGCTGCCGTCCGTGTTGTAGCGTGCCAGCACGAAGTCGGTCACGGAGCCGCCAACCATGACGATCTTGCCGTCCGGTTGCAGCGCCATCGCCGTCTCGTCGCCGCCGAACGCGGTGCTGACCTTGCCGCCGTCGCCGAAGCTGGGGTCGAGGCCGGAGGTGGGGGCTGGCGTCACGCAGTTCACCTCGACATTGGTGATGTCGGCGGCGGGGGCCGGGCCTTCGCCGTTCAGGACGCTGCACACCTGCGCCGGAGCGGTGGGCTGGGTCTTGACCCGGACGGTGTAGGGAAAGCCTGGAAACTGCCTCTCCGGGAAGGTGAACGGCCCGTTGGCCGCTATGGGCAGGTCGGCCCGGTCGCCGACTTTGTTCAGGACCAGGCCCGTGCCGACCAGGCCCGTGACCGTCCCGCCGATGGTGAAGCTGGGCGGCGGCGGGGGCAGATCGTCGTCCCCCAGGGTCAGGACCGCCGTGGTCTGGCTCCCCAGGGCCGCGCACCCGCCGGGCTGTGACAGCGTGAGATTCACGGTTCGGTCCGGCTCGCCGTGAATCAGGTTCTGGAGGATGGGAACCTCGGCGACCCGTTCCTCCGCATCGCCGTCAGCGAAGAAGACGGTGGCGTTGACGGGGGTGTAGTCCGTGCCGCCGCTGGCCGTGCCATTGCTGGTGGTGAGGGTCGCCGTCACCGCGCCGCCGCTCCCGCCCGTGCGGGTGATCCTGACGGGCTGCGCGGCCCCGCCGAACTCATCCATTGTGTACTCGGCGGCGCTGAATCCGATAGCACCCGCCGGACCGGAACCGGGGACGCAGGGGGCGGGTTCGACCAGCACATCGACGGGTGGCACCGGCCCCGGAGTGTTGGTCGGCTCCAGCCCGGTCAGGGTGAGGGCCGTGCCCCCGATGCCCAGCGGGTCGCGCAGGAAGGCGGCGGCGGCGGAAGGAGCTTCCCTCCCTCCCCGGCTCTTGTTGCCCTGGCGGTTGGTGGCTTCTGCCAACGCCGTACTGCTGAGCGTGAACTCCTCGCCTACGTTGATACTCGACAGGTCCACCGTGTAGGTCCGGGGTCCCTTGAACTCCAGAAGGGCTATGTTCTCACCACTTGAGATGTCGCCGGTAAAATCTCCCGCCGTCCAGAGCGGGACTCTGGACTGCATGGACGGAGCCACGTTGGACACAAAGTTTCCGGTATGACCCCGCATCTCGGCATTGCCCGCGACGTAGTAGAAGGTCTTGCCCGGTGTGGTGAGCGTGCCGCCGGTATAGGCGTGCACGGTCATGATGAGCTGCCCCCGCACCAAATCCTGACAGGCGTCCAGTGCACTGATCTGGTCGGGCGGGTAGTTGCAGGCCGGGACTGTGCTGGGAAGGTTGTTGAACCCCCCGTTGTCGTCTCGCAGGTCGATGAACGCGCTGGTGAGCGTAAAGGACAGCGAGGCGTCGGCGGCGCGTTTGACGAAGCTCTGGCGCTGTCTCAAGACGACGGTGCTGCCTGCCGGACTCTCGGGGTCGTTCGGGTTTCCGTAGGGCGCTTCGGCAAATACGCCGTAGGTCACGCCATCAGCAGTCGAGAAGACCTGACCGTTGGCCCGGCGGTCCTGGGGAATGACATTCCCGCCGACGGACGTGATTTCGTGGTCGAGCAGCTCGTTCGTGAAAGGGAACATGGGGCCGAAATCCCGGATGTCCTCGAACAGCCCCCCAGTCTGGCTGCCGCTGAAAATCTCCGTCTTGGTCATGCCCCGGCCCCGGTAGTCGCTGAAGGTCCACTCGCGCAGCGGGTCGTTGCGCTGGAGCGGTGGAACGACGACCTGGCCGAACGAGAATCCTGTCACCGCCCCGCTGACGCTGTTCGCGCCGAACGTCGCCCCGGCGACCCGTTCCCACTGATTCTGAGCGTTGGTCTTGTACAGCTCCGGCGTGCTCCCGGCGGGCACCGAGGCGGAGTTGAAGGGCAGCGTCATGGTCACGGGCTGGGCGAACGTGGTGCCGTGCGGCGTGAAGGCGAACATAGGCCCGGAGGCCGTGAACCCGCCGGGGAGCGCGGGCGAACCCGCCGAGGTCTGCTCGATGCCGATGGTGGTGGTCGTGGACAGCGCGCCGGGGGGAATCTCCACCTTCGCGCCCGCCGCACTCGTCAGCGTGCCGCCCGCCGGGCCGATGGCCGTGCTGGCGGGTGGGCTGACCCCGCCTTCCCCGCCGCACGCCGCCAGCGTGAACAGCGGACCGGCGGCCACCATTGCCCGGCGAATCATCCAACTTCTCTTCATGTCGCTCACCTCAGAACCTTGACTTCGCGGAAACGGTGGCCTGACCTCTGTGTGGGCACTTCTCTCGGTGCGGACGAGGCACAGAGGGGTGGAAGGCGGCCAGCGTCCACCCCTCTGTCGCTCGGTGTACGGCCAAGCTCCTCGCTCGACTAGCCGCCGCCGGTATCCCCACCCCCTCCGGTGTTCCCGCCGCCGCCGCCATCCCCGCCCCCGGTGTTGACGTTCACGTCGCCGTCGCCTGTGACGGTGACAGTCACGTTGGTGCCGTCGCCGTCGCCTGACACCGCACCGTAGACAGTGGCCACCAGGGTCGCGACCGCAATGACCAACATTGCTGTCTCGAAGCCCGTCATGGCCGACGTTTCAACGTTTCCCTGATCGTTCACCGCCCGGTCGAGCAGGGTGTCGAGGCCGGCCACCTGCTGCGCCGGGATGTGCAGGGTTATCCCGCTGGCAATGACCTTCTTGGCACGTTCGGGGTGGGTTTTCACCAGTTTCAGGAACTCCTGAGACCGGTAGGTTCTGCGCGGATCGAGGGCTTCGGCTGGGCTGGTTCTGGATGCCTGTTGCATAAATCTCTCCTCAAGCGTGGGGACCGAGGTTGTGACCGAGCTGTTGAGGTCACGGATCACGGCACGGCGAAGGTCGGTCAGGCTGATGGTCGTGGTGGGAGTCCTCCAGGAGTGGCGCTGTGGTGAAGTCGCCGGAGAGAGGGCGGACGAACGGTGGCGGGCACGGCGAGTTACAGGGTGTTCATGGGCATCTCCTCGCGCCTCATCCCTGACCTCCCGAGGGGGGTGGCGGATGCTGACATCGGTCGGTCCGGCGGCCCGTGACCCTCAGCGCAGCCCGCGTGTGGTCGCGAGCGCCTCCAGAAAGCGCATCAGGTCCATCAGGCTCCCGAACTCGCGCCGTTCGAGGGGGTGGCCCTGGGGCGACGTTCCCTCCACCGACGCGGCCCAGGCGTGGCCGGGGTGCGCGGGTCGCAGGCGCACCTCCAGCCGGTAGGTGGGCACGACTTCTGGACCGCCGGACTCGGAACGGTGCGGCATGGTTTCACCCCGAGCCGACCTTAGGACTCGCGGCGTTCCTTCCGCGTTCCCGCCCGCCCCGTGCGGCGTTCCCTGGGCATGAGCACGGAGTGGGGGACGGTCGGCGGGTTCCTGATTCAGTCGCCCAGAACAGCTTCGAATCGGCGGAGCAACCCCGCGCGCAGTTCGGGGTGCCCGTCCAGGCCGTCCGCGAGGGCCGTCAACGTGGCGCGGGCATGAGCGCGCACGGCGGAGGGGTCACGCCCGGCACGTCCCAGGGCGCGCAGGACCGTGATCATCAGGTCCAGGCGGTCGGTGGGCGCGGCGTGATCGAGGTCGAGGTCGCTGATGGCGCGCCCGAGAACGTCCTCGGGGACCTCCCCCAGCGTGAGGTGCGCCTCCAGCCGCGCCCCCAGCGCGCGGGCCTCCAGCGGCGAGGGGCAGCCGGGTTCCCCGAGCCGGGCCAGGGCGGCGGGGGCGTCCCCGGTCAGGGCCAGCACACGCGCCAGTTCCAGGCGGTGATCCCAGTGGTCCAGGAAGGTCGCGTTCTCCAGGCAGGATGTACCGCGCAGGCGTTCCAGGGCACTCTCGGTCAGCCCGGCGCGGTATTCCAGCCGGGCCGCCACCGTGTCCAGGGTCGCCCGGTAGGGACGCAAGACCCCCTCGTCACCGAGGTCCGCGCCGAGGTCCACCACCCGCCCGAGTTCTGCCCACGCCGTCGCCGCATCTCCCAGCTCGGCGTGAAGGGCCGCCCGCAGGAGCCGCAGCTCGGCGATCAGGGGCGCGACGTTCAAGGTGAGCGCCCCGTCGAGCGCCGTCCGGGCCGAGTCCACCGCCTCGCCGAGCTGGCCGTCGGCCCAGCAGCGGCGGGCGTGCAGGCCGCCGAGCTGGGCCTCCAGGCGCAGGTTCTTCCCCCGGCACAGCCGCAACCCCCGCGCGATGTCGTGCGCGGCGGCGGACGCGTGGCCCTCGTTCAGTTCGAGCAGCGCGCGGGCACGGTAGGCGAAGCTCAGCGCGCTGGGGTGGTCGTGCTCCAGGGCGACGGTGACGGCCTCCCCGAGCGTGTGGCGGGCGGCCCCGAACTGGCCCAGGTGAATCTGGAGGGTGCCCCGGCTGCTGGGCGTGAAGAGGGCGAGGGCCTCCGAACTCCCCGCCCAGGCCGCCCCGGCACGCGCGTTGTGCCCCAGCGCCCGCCCGTACTCCCCCAGATACAGGGCAACCCCGGTCAGCCCGTTCTCGATGCTGCCGATCAGTTCGTCGGGAACGCCCTCACCCCCGGTCCGGGCACGCTCCAGCGCGCGGGTGAGACAGCCGTGCCCGAGGCCGACCTGCCCCAGCCGGACCTGCGCGTGCCCGGACAGGTAGAGCGCCTCCACCTCCAGGGGGCGGGACAGGCCGGGCAGCCCCAGCGCGCGGCGGGCCTGCCGCAGGGCCTCGGCGGACTGCCCGCGCCAGAGGTGGTACATCCCGCGCTGAAGGTACGCCTGCGCCCGCTCGTCCGATCCGCCCCCGGCCTCCGCCAGCCGCTCCAGCCGGTCGAGGCCGTCCCCGTAGGCCTCCAGGTCGGTCAGTTGCCGCAGGAGCCGGACGCGCCGGACCTCGAGCGGCCAGCGGGGCGGGCCGTCCCCCGCGTGTCCTATCGCCCGGTCGATGTAGGCCAGGGCCTCGCGGTGGGCGTAGACCCGCGCGGCGGCCTCGGCGGCCCGCCCCAGGTGCGGCAGGGCCTCCTCGCCGCGTCCGGCGCGCTCGAAGTGGGAGGCGACGCGTTCGGGCGGGGCCTGGGCCGCCTGAAGCTGGTGGGCCAGGGTGAGGTGCGTCAGCCGCCGCCGTTCGGGACCCAGCGACTCGTCGAGGGCGCGGCGCAGCAGCTCGTGCCGGAAGTGAAAGCCGCCGGGCACCGGCTCCAGCAGGTCGGCGCGGCAGGCCTCCTCCAGCGCGTCCAGGCGCGCGAACCCGTCTGCCTCGATGCCGGCGAGCCACGCGCTCTCGAACGGCTCCCCGGCGAGGGCCGCGCCCCCCAGCAGACGGCGCGAGAGGGGTCCCAGGCGGGCCACCCGCTCCAGCACGGTCTCGCGCAGGGAGGGGGGAATCGGCAACTCCGCGTAGTCGCGGGTGGACTCGTCGAACGGCGTGGCCCAGCCGCCCTCCGGCGCGGACGTGAGCAGACCCGTCTCGAGGAGGCCGCGCAACAGTTCGAGAATGTACAGGGGGTTGCCGCGTGACGCCGCGTGCAGGCGACGCGCGAACAGGACGCCCCCGCCCGCGCCGGAGAGGCCCTGCACCAGCGCCAGCACGTCCGGCTCCCCCAGCGGCCCCAGCGGGAGGGTCTCCGACAGTCCGTCGCGCCGCAGCGCCCCGAGCATGTGCCGCGCGACGCCGGACGTTTCCAGTTCCAGCCCACGGGCCGTGGCGACGCAGCGTGTGTCCCCGCGCCGGACGAGGTGCGACACCAGTTCCAGCGTGCCCTCGTCGAACCAGTGCAGGTCGTCGAGCACGAGCATCTGGCCGCCGAGCAGGTGGGTCACGGCCCTCGAGAGGCCCTCCAGAAAGCGTGCCCGCCCGTCCCCCACCGCCGGGGGCGGGACCGTGCCGGGCGCGCATTCGGGCACGAGGCGCGCGACCTCCAGCCGCCACACGTCGCCGAGGCCGTCCGGCGACCAGCGGCGGGTTTCGAGCGCCTCCCGGATCAGGTGGGCCACCGGGGAGAACGGCGTGTGCCGCGTCTCCTCGCGGCCCCGCAGGGTCAGGCCCGCGCCGTGCGCGCCCGCGAACTGGGTGGCGAGGCGGGTTTTGCCCACCCCCGGCTCGCCCACCAGCACGGTCAGGGGACTCCCGGACTGGTGAAGCTGGAGCCAACTGGCCTCCCGCCCGACCAGCGGTGCCCGCAGCCCCTCCGTCCGGGCCGGGTTGTTCCCCGCCGGGGGCGAATGGCCCGGTGAATCCCGGCGGGCACGCTCGGCGAGGGCGCGCGTCGCCCCATCGGGGACCAGCCCCAGCGAGGCGGTGAGCGCCCGGAACCGCTCGTAGAGCGCCCTCGCCTGACCCCGGTCCCCCAACGTCAGGTGCAGCCGCATCGCCTCACCCAACGCCCGCTCGTCGAAGGCGTCGAGGTCGAGGACGCGCGAGACCAGCGCCAGCGCGCCGCGCACGTCGCCCCGCGCCTCCCGCCCGGTCGCCACGTCCAACTGCACCTGACGCCGCAGGGCCGTGTGGCGGGTCCGGTGGCCGTCGAGCCACTCGGTCCAGGCCTCCGACTCCAGGTCCAGCCCGTCGAGGAGTGTGCCCTCGCCCAGCAGGAGGGCCTGTTCCGGCTCGCCGCCCACCACCAGCCGCCCGAACTCCAGCGCGTCCACCCGTGCGCCGCGGCAGGCGACGGTCTCCCCGCCGGCGTCCAGGTAGGCCCCCAGGCGCGTCTCGCGCAGGGTGTGCAGCGTCTTGCGAAGGTTGCTCCGCGCGCGTGGCTCGCCGAGGTCGCCCCAGAGCAGCTCGGCCAGTTCCGCGCGCGGGCGCGGCCCCTCGAGCGCCAGCACCGCCACGAGCGCCCGCGCCTTGCGGCCCCCGAGTTCGAGCGGCACCCCGTCCACCACGAGGGAAAACGGCCCCAGCACACGCAGTTCGGGGCCAGCCCCCGCGCCCGCCGTCCCGGCTGGGCCGTGCGCGCTCGTCATGCGGGGAGTGTACGCCGGGCGGCGGTGGGGGGGCCGAAAGACCGTTCGGGACCTGGGTGGGAAGGTCTCGAAGCTGACGGCGACGGCGTTCAACCCCGCCGCCCGGCGTACACCTGTGGACCCGAGCTGCCCTGGGTCCACGAGGCCCTCCTCCGGACTCGCCCCGGCAGAAAGCAAAAACCCCCGCCTGGGCAGGGGCCTGTGCTTCTTCCTTCTCTCTTCCTCTCTTCCTATCTTCTCTTCCGTGCTCCTCGCTGGTGCCGGGGAGGGGACTCGAACCCCTACGGTTTCCCGCTCGATTTTGAGTCGAGTGCGTCTACCAATTCCGCCACTCCGGCCCACACCCCGCGTTTCGGGGCAGGCGGATGCTAGCGCACCCGGCAGCGGGGGTCAAACGGCGGGAGGCTCGGGCCGCGCGCCGATGCGGGCACCGAGGTCACGGCGAAGCTGCGCCCCCGCGAAGCCCACCCGGTCAGCGAGGGCGTAGGCGCGGCCCAGCGCGGCGTTCAGGCCCGGTGCCGTGGCCGTGACCGCCAGCACCCGGCCCCCGCTACTCACGAGCCGCCCCTCCCGCTCGGCGGTCCCGGCGTGGTAGATCGTCTCCCCCGGCTCGGGGTCGGGCAGGGTGAGGGGGATGTCCCTCTCCGGCTCGCCGGGATAGCCGGGCGCGGCGAGGATGACGACGGCGCTCGCGCCCGTGCGGAAGCGCACCGTGTCCGGGTCGAGGTGCCCGCGCGCCGCGTCGAGGGCGTGCCGGGCGAGGTCGGAATCGAGCAGGGGCAGCACGGCCTCCGCCTCTGGGTCGCCGAAGCGGGCGTTGAACTCCACGACCCTCGGCCCCTGCGGCGTGAGCATCAGCCCCGCGTACAGCACGCCCACGAAGGGGTGGCCCTCCGCACGCATCCCGGCGAGGGTCGGCTCGATGATTTCGGCGCGGATACGCTGAAGGTCCTCCATTGAGAGCGGGAAGGGGCAGATCACGCCCATCCCGCCCGTCATGGGGCCGGTGTCGCCCTCGAAGATCGTCTTGTGGTCCTGGCTGGGCGGGGTCAGCGCGTACCGCTCGCCGTCGGTGAGGGCGAGGACCGTCACCTCCTGCCCGGTCATGAACTCCTCCAGCACGGCCCCGGCGTCCGGCTGCGTGAAGATGTCGCGGAGCGCCGCCTCCGCCTCCCCGTGCGTGTGGGCGATGGTGACGCCCTTCCCGGCCCGCAAGCCCGCGTCCTTGACGACGAGGGGGAGGGGCTGGGAGGCGGCGTGGGCCAGCGCCTCCCCCAGGTCCGAGAAGCTGCGGTGGGCGGCGGTCGGGATGCCGTGCCGAAGCATGAACGCCTTGCTCCACGCCTTGTCGCCCTCCAGCCGGGCGGCGGCGCGGGTCGGGCCGAAGGCGGGCACGCCGCGCTCCCGGCAGGCGTCCACGAGTCCGGCAGCGAGGTACGCCTCCGGGCCGACGATGACGACCTCCACCTCCTCCCGCACGGCGAGGTCGGCGAGCGCGTCGGGGTCCTGCGGGGAGGCGAGCACGCGTGCCTGACGGGCGATGCCGGGGTTGCCGGGCGTGCAGAGGACCTCGTGCCCCGCCCGCGCGCAGGCGTCCACGATGGCGTGTTCGCGGCCCCCGCCTCCCACGACGAGGACGCGCATCAGGCGCTCCCGCGCGCCGCCGCACGCTGCCAGTACCGGACCAGCCCCTGCACGCTCATCCACGGGGGGCAGGCGAACTCGTAGCGGGCGGGGAGGGTCGGGTCCTCGGCCCGCAGCTCGTCCAGCAGCGCGCGGGTGAACGTGTCCGTCAATTCCGCCGCGTCCTGCCCGCGCCCCAGCCCGTCGCGGACCCGGCCCGCGTCCGTCTCCAGACTGGCGAGCAGGCCGTCCCAGTGGGCCGCCGAGGTGGGATGGGGGCCGAAGTGCGCGAGGTGGAGAGTCTGGGCGTCCAGTTCCCGCAGCCGGACCACGCTCGCCCGCCAGGCGGGGAGATCGATGTCCGGCGGCGGGGTGGGGGCGCGGGGCGTCTGCCGCTCCGAGAGCCGGATGCCGCCCACGTCTCCCACGAAGAGGTCGTCTCCCACGTGGTACGCGAGGTGGTGGACGGCGTGGCCCGGCGTATACAGGGGCAGAACCTCCAGCCGTCCGAGCCGCAGGGTCTCCCCACCCGCGAGGACGGTCAGGCGGTCGGGGGGCACGGGGCGCATCTCGCCCCACAGGCGGTCCATGTGCTCGCCGTAAATCTGGCCCGCGCTCGCCAGCAGCCGCTCCGGGCGGGAGAGGTGCGCCGCGCCGCGCTCGTGGACGTAGGCCCGCGCTTCAGGCACCCGGTCGAGGATCGTCCCCGCCGCCCCCGCGTGGTCGAGGTGGATGTGGGTGAGGAGGAGGTGCCGCACATCGGCGAGGGAGGCCCCCAGCCCCGCCAATCCGGCTTCCAACGCGCCCAGCGTACTTCCCGGCCCCACGTCCACGACCGCCAGCCCGTCCCCCGTGTCGAGGACCGAGGCGGCGATCACGCCCGGCGTGTCCTGAAAGTGCAGGTCGAGGGTCCGTACCCCGGACTCGGTGGGGGCGGTCACGCGCTCCCCAGCAACCGGGCACCCGCGAGGAGCGCCGCCGCCGCGTACTGCACGCCCACGAAGAGGCGCAGCACCCGGACGTTCGCCGCCGTCCTCAGCGGCCCGAGGGTGAGCGCGAGGATCAGCGTCGCGCTCAGCACGATGAACAGCACCACCAGCCACAAAGCCATGCCCGGAGTGTAGCCGAGGTGGCCCCGCTCCCCTCCCCCCACCCGGCCCTCCCCTGTCAGGAAGATGTGATGAAGGGGGAATTAAGCTCGCGGTAACGCAGCTTCAACAGACAAGGACCCCGACTATGCAAGGACCCCGACCATGACCCATGCCTCCACGTGCCTCCGCCTCCTGACCCTGACCCTGACCACGTTCGCCCTCGCCCTGTGTGCCCCCCACGCCGGGGCGCGGCCCCTCTCCGCGATCAAGGAGAGCGGCGTGCTGCGCGTGGCGACGCCGGGCGACATCCCGCCCTTCACGATGGGCACGAGCGTGCAGCCGAGCGGGTTCGAGATCGAGCTGATCGAGCAGCTTGCCGCCGACCTCGGCGTGAACGTGTCCTACGAGCGCGTGCGGCTCGACGGGCTGACGAAGGCCTTGCAGGAGAACCGGGCGGACGTGGCCCTTGGGGCGCTGGCGCACACGAGCACGCGCGAGAACCGGACCGACTTCACCCGCCCCACCGTCTGCGCGGGCGTGGCGCTGGTGTCGCTCGACCCCCGCCTCAAGGAACCGAAGCAGCTCGTGGGCAAGACCATCGGCGTGAGCGCGGGCAGCGTGATGCAGGCGTACGTCCAGAAGTTTCCCTTTGAGAAGCGCGTTACCGTCTACTCCACGAACGAGGAGTTGACGATGGCCGTGCTGACCCGCAACGTGGATGCCACCTTCGTCTACAGCGCGATGCAGCTCGCCCTCAAGCGCCAGTTTCCGAAGGTGCCCGTCAACTTCGGCCCCGAGCTGTGGAGCGTGCCCATCGGCATGATGCTGGGCGAGGACAGCGACTCCACCCGCCTCGCCCTGAACGCCAGCCTCGACCGCTTCGCCAAGACCCCGCCTACACCGCGATGATGGTCAAGTATTTTGGCAAGGACATGAGGTGCAAGAGCTGAGGTCCTACCCCTCCTCATCTCTGATCGAATCGGAAGCCAGGCCGGTTCGGTCTTCTCTTGGTGGGCGCAAGGGACAACGAAGGGTGGGGGACCCGGAGCGACGGCTTGCTTTTGGAGGACGAGAGGAGTTGTCATTCTGCCCTCCGGGGAGGCCAGGCCCACTCACCCCCACCCGGCCTCCCCCCTCAAGGGGGAGGAGCCAAAAGAGCGAGAGCTTGAGCTTTGTTCTCCCTCCCTCCTTGTGGGGGAGGGGGATGACGAGTACCGCTCGTCCTCCTGCCAGACAGAGAGAACGTCCTCGCCCCCCTGATCCGTCCCTCACACCAACTGTTCAAATGGGAGTAAAAGAACGAACCTTCCTCCTCCCCACGCTCCTGCACCTCCCGACCCTCACACCCCCGTCGCCACCAGCGCCCCGAGCAGCGCCACCGGGGCCGTCTCCGCGCGCAGGACGCGGGGGCCGAGGGTGACGGCGACCGCGCCGCGCGAGACGAGCGAGGCGACTTCCGCGTCGGCGAGGCCACCCTCCGGGCCGGTGAGGAGGGTGACGGGCGCGTCCCAGTTCAGGTGATCGGTGAGGCGGGCCACGGCACCGGGATGGGCGACGAGGAGGGCACCGTCCCACGTCAACTCCGCGAGGGGCACCGGGGCCAGCACCTCGGGCGTGACGGCGCGGCGCGACTGCTTGCTCGCCTCCTCGGCGATGCGGCGAAGGCGCGAGAGCTTCTGCGCGCCGATCTCGCGGGCGTCGGCGTGGCGCGTGACCACGAGCTGCACGCGCGAGACGCCGAGTTCGGTGGCGGCCCGCACCACATCCGTGAGCTTGTCGCCCTTGAGGAGCGGCGCGGCGAGCGTGACAGGTTGCGGCGTCTCGGCGGCCCCGGTCAGGAGCGGCCCGAGCGTGAGGACCGCCCGCCCCTCGTCCAGCACCTCCACGGTCGCCTCCGCCTCCGCCCCGCGTCCGTCGAACACGCGCACGGCGTCGCCCGTCCGCAGCCGCAGGACGTGGAGGTGCCGCGCCTCACGCGGGCCGAGCGTCATCTCGGGAGTCAGGGCGTCCACCCGGACGCGGTGGGCGGTCATGGCCGGGCGGGCGCGCGGGCCGTGACGAGCGCCCACTCCCCATCGAACGTCTCCCGCACGTCGGTGAAGCCCTCGCGGGCCAGCGCGGCGCGCACGAGGTCGAGTCTGGCCGTGAGGATGCCCGTGAGGACGACCGGCTTTCCCCCGATCAGATGCCCGGCGTACTCCCCCATCAGCAGGTCGTGCAACTCCGCGTAGAGGTTGGCGACGAGCACGTCATACCCGACGAGGCCGAGTCCACCGTCGTGAACGTCCGCCTCACCCAGGGCACCCTCCACGAACACCGTCCGGTCCCGCACCCCGTTGATCTCCGCGTTCTCGACAGCAATCGGAATGGTGATGGGGTCGATGTCCAGCCCCAGCGCGACGCGCGCGCCCAGCAGCACCGCCGCGATGGCGAGGACGCCGCTTCCGGTGCCCACGTCGAGCACCCGCGCGCCCCCGCCCTGCGGCCCGAGCGTCTCCAGTCCCAGCCCCGACAGCGCCTCCACCGCCATGCGCGTCGTCTCGTGGTGCCCGGTCCCGAAGGCCATGCCCGGCTCGATGACAACCGCGAGTTGCCCCGGCTCCACCTCGCCCCGCAGCCACGGCGGCACCATCGTCACGCGGCCCGCCCGCACCGGGCGCAGGGTGCGCCTGAACTCGGCCTGCCAGTCCTGATCCGCCTCCTCGCGCCACTCGCCGTCCGAGACGGGCGCGGGCAGCTCGATCCGGTCATCGAAGTAGGCCCGCACCACGCCCGCGCGCTCCTCCAGTCCGGTGGCACCCGCCTCCCACAGCAGGTCGAGGTCGGGGTCGCGGGTTTCCAGGGTGCCGGGCAGCACGTACACGAGCATGGGCCGAGTGTAGTGCGGGGAGACGGACTGTGGGTTGCAGGGCGTGGAGAGGAAGCATCTCGCCCGCGTCGCCGTCCCTTCCACACGATCAACGTTCATCCTTCTCCTCGACGCACCCGGTCCGAGGTCCCGCGAGGTTCCTCGGCGCTCCCATGCCCCCTCCGGGGCACGGGGATGCTCAAGCTCAGCCGTTGCTGACTGACTGGCCCTTGATTCAGTGGCCCACAACCGAATACTTCTAACGGGCAGACGTGCGACAGTGCAGCGCCCGGAGGAGCACCCACCTTTGAAGTCGAGCCGCGCCAGCGCCCCCGTCCTTGCCCATTCCAGCCCCCAGGCGGTCCACGCCAGGGCCGTCCATTCGCATGCGTGGGCCTCACCCGACCCGTCCGGGGGCGACACGGAGGACCGACCACGCCCGCCCCACGTCGCGCCCGGTGGAATCAGGGTGCGCTGGCTGTCTGACGGGACCCTGACGCTGCACGCTGACTCACCCGCCGAGGCCAGGGCGGCGCTCGCGTGGCTGCCCGACCTGACCGAGCCGCACCTGACCCGCGCCCGCCTGACCGGCCACGCGAGGCTGCCGGGGTCGGGGGTCGCCGGGCTGCGGCTGCCCGGCCTGGGCCGACGCGCGCCCTCCGCCGCCCTGCTGGCCGACCCGGACCGCCCGGACGAGCTGAGGCTATGCTGGCCCGCCCCCGCCGCGCCGCCCGTCCCCGTGCCCGCCACCGCGCCGCCCGTCCCCGCCGCCATCCCCCCAGCCCTGCTGGGCTGGCTGGGCCTTCCCTTCGCCGAGGCGCTGCATGCCGCCGCCGCGTGGCTCGCGCGGGACGGGGCCAGGGTGCGGGTGCGCCTGAGCGACGGGGTGCGGCTCCACACCGCCCACCTGGCCTGGCGGGGCGAGGCGGGGCCGGGGGAGCAGGTCTCGTCTTCCGCTTCCGTCCTCCGCGTGCCCGTCCTCGACGGGGAGACCCTGTGCGGGGACGTGGAGTGGGCGGCCCCCGGCCCGCAGGAGGATGCGGGGGCCGCCGCGCAGGTGCTCGCGCACGTCGCGCGGCAGGCCCGCGAGCGCCACGAGGCCGGGCACCGCGTTCGCGCCGGACGCCTCGCCGCCGAGTTGCACCGCCGCCTGCTCGCGCTCACCACCCACGAGGCGACCCCCGACGCGCCCCTGCACGCGGCCATGCGCCTGCTGGGGGCGACCGGCGCGGCGCTCGTCACGCGGGGGACCGGGGGGGCAGGCAGCGGGGAGGGAGGGGCCGGGGAGCTGAACGGTCCCCTCACCCTGGGCAGCCTGAGCGGGCCGGGCGTGGGTGCCCTGTTGCGCGCCTCCCTGCTGCGCCGCCTGCCCCACAGCCGCGACCTCACCCCCTACCTGCTGCCCGTGCCCGACCTCGCCGAGCGCGGGTACCTGCTCGTCGTGCCGCTGCGGGCCGCCGGGGAGACGTGTGGGGCCTGGGTCTTCGCGTGCCCCTATCGCCCCCTCTCCCCGGTGCCGGAGGGGTGGGCAGCGTTGCAAGGCGCGGCGCGGCATCCGGCCCTCCTCGCCAGCCTCGCGGGGGGCGGCCCGGAGGCGGAAGGCGGGCGCACCCCCACCAGCCTGCTGCGGAGCCTGGGGGAGACGGACTTCCCCTCCACCCTCGCCGAGCGCGGGCTGAGCCACCTCGTCGGGGCGAGCGGCGCGCAGGCGGGGGCCTACCTCACCCTGCGCGGTGGGTCCGACTCCGGCTTCCGTGTGGGCGAGATTTCCGCCGTGCTGGAGGTGGGTGGGCAGGAGGTGGGGGGAGCAGAGCAGCGCCCCGCCGCCCGCCACCTTCCGCCGGACATGGTGCGCCGCGTGGCCGGGGGAGGCGAACCCCTGGCGCTGACCGCGCCCCACCCGCTGCTGCCCGCGCCCCTGACGAGTGCGCTGCTGACCCCGGTGCGGAACGCCGGACGCACGAGCGGCGTCCTCGCCCTGCTCGACACCCGCGCGGGCGCGCAGCCCGCCCCGGAGACGCCCGGCCTGCTCGCCCTCCTCGCCGAGCGGGTGGGGCAGGCCGCCGAGCGGCAGACGGCGCTGTGGACGCTGGCGCGCACCCGCGAGCAGGCGTTCAACGTCCTGGGCAAAGTGCTCGAATACCGCTCCTACGAGACCAAGGGCCACACCGACCGCGTGACCCGGCTCGCCCTGCGACTGGGCACCCATCTCGACCTCGAATACGACGACCTCGCCCACCTGCGCTGGGGCGCGTACCTGCACGATCTCGGCAAGATCGCCATCCCCGACGCGGTGCTGCTCAAGCGCGGCCCCCTGACCGCCACCGAGCGCGAGCTGATGCGCGGCCACGCCACCATCGGCGAGTTCATCCTGCGCGAACAGGGCTTCGTGCCCCCCGAGGTCCTCGCCGTCGTGCGCCACCACCACGAACGCTGGGACGGGCGCGGCTACCCCGACGGCCTCCAGGGGGAGGACATCCCCTTTCTCGCCCGCCTCTTCACGGTCGTGGACGTGTACGACGCCCTCACCAGCGAGCGCCCCTACAAGCCCTCCTGGACCCACGAGGACGCCCTCGCCGAACTGGGCCGCATGTCGGGAAGACACCTGGACCCGGCGCTGCTGGAGGCGTTCCTCAGCCTGCCGGAGGGACCGGGTGAGGGAAGGGATGAGGGATGAGGCGGGGATAGGTAGTTGAGTCGTCACGTCGCCCCCTCACCCCGGCCCTCTCCCACGAGGGGAGAGGGAGAGAAGAAGCTCAAGCTCTCGCTCCCCAAAAACCGTCACTCTCGACGCCCGATGCTTGCCCGTGAGCGGACGCCCCACGCCACCACCACGCCTTGCTCGCGGAGCTTCCTGGGTGGGCCTTCCAAATAGACCGCAACAAGATCAAACCTTGCCACGCCGGGAACCCGACCACGGGCGCGGCCAACAGGCCCTTTGCCTAGCGCAGCGCCGCTCCCCCTGCCCCCTCTGCTTCGCAGCTTTGCAAGTCTGGGGGGTGGGGGCAAGCCGAGGCAAGATGCCCCTCCCCTCCTTCCCCAGAACACGAACCACGCGTAGGCAGCTCCCCCCCGACCCCCCGCCGCCCCCTCCTATACTCCCCCCATGAGACTCGCCATCGTCGGCGTCGGCAAACTCGGCCTCGCCCTCCTCGAAGGGGTCACGTCACGCCGGGTCCTGCCCGCCGGGGAGATCGGCCTGCTCGACGCCAACACCACCCGCGCCGCCGACCTCGCCACCCGCACCGGGGCACGCCGCATCACCGCCGCCGACCTCTCCGGGGCCGAACGCATCCTCGTGAGCGTGCAGCCGCGCGTCTTCCCCGAGATCAGCGACTGGCTCGCGCAGGAGAACACCGGGTACATCAGCACGATGGCGGGCGTCAGCACCTCCACCCTCGTGCGGGGGCTGGGCACGCGGCGCGTCGTCCGGGTAATGCCCAACCTCGCCGCCACGATTGGCCGCAGCCAGACGGCGATCACTGCCCCCCGCGAGGCGCAGGACGCCGGGGACCTCGACTTCGCCCGCCAGCTCTTCGGCGCGGTGGGCGACGCCTACGACCTGCCCGAACACCTCTTCAACGCCTTTACGGGGATGAGCGCGTCGGGTCCCGCCTACGCCGCCGTCGTCGCCGAGGCGCTCGCGGACGGCGGCGTGAGGATGGGCCTGCCCCGCCCCCTTGCCAACGAACTCGCCGCCAAGCTGCTCGTCGCCAGCGGTGAACTCCTCCAGCAGCGTGCCCATCCCGGCCAGCTCAAGGATGAGGTTGCCAGCCCCGGCGGGACCACGATTGCGGGGCTGGAGGCGCTGGAGGTGGCGGGCGTGCGCGGGGCGTTCATGCGGGCGGTGGTGGCGGCGACGCGGCGGGGGAGTGAGCTGGGGAAGGATCAGGAGTAGAGCTGTTGAGGGACACGGCGCTCCCGGCGCTCTTCCAGAATCGCCCCTTCGCCGTTCTCTGGGGAGCACAGACCTTCTCGGGGCTGGGGGACGGCATCTTCCGGGTGGCGCAGGTCGCGCTGCTGCTGGAGTTGACGGGATCGGCGGCGGCGCTCAGCGGCCTGCTGCTCGTGGCCGTGGTGCCTGGGATCGGGCTGGCGCTGCTGGGTGGGGCGCTGGCCGACCGCACCGACCGCCGCCGTCTGCTCGTGGCGGCAAACACCGTGCGCGGGCTGCTGATGGCCGCCTTCGCGGGGCTGGCGCTGGCGGACGCGGTGACGCTGTGGCACCTCTACCTGCTGGCCTTCGCGTACGGGGGCGTCAGCGCCCTCTCCAACCCCGCCTTCGACGCGCTGCTGCCCGCCCTCGTGCCCCGCGAGAGTCTGCAACGCGCTCAGGCACTTTTCCTGCTGGGGGATAACGTCGCGGCCATCCTGGGTCCGGCGCTGGGCGGGGTGCTGCTGGTGGCGGTGGGAGCGGGCGGCGCGGTGGCGGTCAACGCGTTGTCCTTCGGCGTCCTTGTCGCGGGATTGCTGAGCCTGCGGGCGGGGGCGGGGGTAGTCGGGGAAACGTCGCCCGCGTCTATCTGGCAGGACATCGGCTCGGGCTTACGCTACGCGCGGGGCCACCCGGCGCTCCTCTCGCTGCTGGGGCTGTTCGCCGTCATCAACTTGAGCGGGGCGACCCTGGCCGTGGCGCTCCCGCTCCTCGTCACGGGGACGCTGAGGCAGCCTGCCGCCGCCTACGGCCTCTACCTCACGGCGATGAACGTGGGCATCCTGGGCGGGGCCGCCCTGATGGGCCGCGTGCGGGTGCGGCGGCGCGGACTGGCGATTCTGGGAAGTCTCCTCACGGCGGGCCTGCTGGGCTACCTGCCGCTGGCGTTGGCCCGTGAGGTCGGGGTGGGCCTCTTCGCCGTCCTCCTCATCGACGGGCTGGCGATGGTCTCCAACGTTCTGTATCCCGCCTGGGTCGGAACCCGAATCCCCGACGCCTACCGTGGCCGCGTGTTCGGCCTGACGAGTCTGGTGTCCTCCAGCCTCGTGCCTGTGGGTTTCGTAGTGGCGGGTGTGGCGGCAAATGCACTGGGGCCGCCGGGGGCGCTGCTCGGGGCCGGGGGGCTACTTGTGGGGGCGGCGCTCCTCGGCTCGCTCGTTCCAGCCCTGCGGCGGATGGAGTAGGTCCGGCTGCGCCATACTCCCCCCCGTGCCTGGTCCCGAAGTCCTCCTCTACGGCCTCCCCCTCGCCTTTCTCGCCGGGTTCATCGACGCCATCGCGGGCGGCGGCGGCACGATCACGCTGCCCACCCTGCTCTTTATGGGGCTGACCCCCGCGCAGGCCGTGGCGACGAACAAGCTGCTCGCCATCTTCGGCTCGGGCAGCGCGACCGTGCAGTACTGGCGCAAGGGGCACGTGGAGCGGGCGCTCGTGGGGCGGCTCATCCCGCTCGCCCTCGTGGGAAGTGCGCTGGGGGCCTTTCTGGTGCGCTTCGTGGACCCCGCCGCCTTCCGCACGCTCGTGGCGGTGGTCATCCTCGGTGTGGGGGCGCTCGTGCTGGCGAACAAACGCTTCGGGCTGGAGGACCGCTATCCCGGCCTGACCGCCCGGACGCTGGCGCTGACGCTGCCGGGCGCGTTCGTGGTCGGCGTGTACGACGGCTTCCTCGGGCCGGGCACGGGCACCTTCCTGATGCTGCTCTTCGCGCTGGCGGGCTTCAACCTCGTGCGGGCGAGCGGCAACGCGCGGACGATCAACTTCGCCACGAACATGGGGGCCTTCCTCTTCTTCCTGCTCGGCGGCCAGATGGTGTGGTGGATCGGCCTGCCGCTCGGCGTGGCGAACGCCGCCGGGGCCTTCGTGGGCGCGCGGATGGCGATGCTGCGCGGCAGCGGCTTCGTGAAGGTGATCTACGCGGTGATCGTGGTGGTGGTGGCGGGGCGGTTGCTGCTGGGGTGAGGGCTTGTGGCACGTGGCTCGTGGCCTGTAGAAAAGGCCCACCCGCAGTTCTCCACACGCCACAAGCCTCTCGAACCGTGCCCCCATCCCCCCGCCCCCGCGCCAGATACGCGAGAATCCGCCCATGACTTCTTCTCAGACCGGGCAGCAACAGGCCATCCTTGCGGGCGGGTGCTTCTGGTGTACCGAGGCCGTGTTCAAGGACATCCGGGGCGTCAGCAAGGTCGAGAGCGGGTACATCGGCGGCCACATGCCCAACCCCGACTACCGCAGCGTGTGTTCGGGCACGACCGGGCACGCCGAGGCGGTGCGCCTGACCTTCGACCCCGCGCAGGTGAGCTTTGGGGGCCTGCTGGGCCTCTTTTTCGCCACGCACGACCCGACCACCCTCAACCGGCAGGGCGCGGACGCGGGCACCCAGTACCGTAGCGCCGTCTTCCCGCTGAATGACGAGCAGGAGCGCGAGACGCGCGAGGTGATCGCCGACCTCACCGCGCAGAACGTCTTCGACCGGCCCATCGTGACGACCATCGAACCCGCCAGCGAGTTCCACGTGGCCGAGGACTACCACCAGGACTACTATGCGCGCAACCCGCGCCAGGGCTACTGCATGGCGGTGATCGCCCCGAAGGTCGCCAAGCTGCGGAAGTATTACGGGGAGCTGCTGCGGGCGTAGGGACAGAGAGACCACGGGTTGACGGGCGGGACGCCACAGGGAGAAAACTCCTCCACGGCGTCCCGCCTTCCTGACTCATCCTCCTGAATGGTGCGCTCAGGCCGTCGCCAGCAGCTTCTCCAATCCCTGCCGGAAGCGGATGGCGAGTGGCGCGGCGAGCAGGCGCTCCAACTCGGCGCGCGGGAGCGTCTTCGCGGACCAGGCGTCAAACACCTCGGCGACGGTAGGTCCTCCCTCTGAGCCGGGTTCGCGCGTCACCCCGTCGCCCTCCCCCACATCTCCTCCCTCCAGCACGCGGGTGTAGAAGCCGGGCCGCCGGGCCTCCCGGAAGCGTTTTACGAAGCCGGGGTCCTCCATCCGGGCACCCAGGGTGGCGCAGGGAATACGCGGTGCCGTGACCTCCAGCAGCACCGGGCCGACCCGGAACCGCTCGCCGATGCGGACGCCCGCCGACTCCAGCCCCCCGACGAGCAGGTTCTCGCCGAAGATGCCGGGGTCCAGAGTGACGCCGAGCGTGCTGTTCCAGAACCCGTAATCCTCGCGGGTGTAGACGTAGACGGCCTGATCGGGGCCACCGTGGTACTTGCGGTTCATCACGTGATCACCGTCCAGTCCCTCCACCGTTACGCGGACGCGACCGGGGACGGGACGCTTGCAGATGCCCGTCACGATGCTCTTCGGCCCGACCTGCGCGGCGGTGGGCTGGCCGACGTGGACGCTCAGGACCCTCACGCGGGCTGCCTGTTCTGGAAAGGCTTGGGGAACATGCCGCAGGCTAGCAGCCCCCGCCGACACCCCCCGACTGTGCTGACCTTCGCCGCCGTGCCCATGAGCTGAACGCTACCCTGCGCGGGTGCGTTCCGCCGTCCCCATGCGCCCCCTCCTCCGGGCGCTCGCCCTCCTGACCCTGCTGGCGGGACCGGGACGGAACGCGGAGGCGGCGGGGCGGGCCGTCTTCCCGGCGGGCTTCGAGGTCGTGCGCGGCTCGCTGCCCCGGCCCGACCTCGCCGCGCTGGACGGCCTCGGCCTGAACACCTGCCCGCCGCCGACCGCCCCCCTCGACCGCCTGCTGTACGAGCGCACGCTCGGGCAGGGCGCGGCCCTGAGCTGTGGCAACCGGGTGGAGGGCCTGCTGCACTTTCCGAACGCCGACCCCGCGTACAGTCCGCAGCCGCACCACACGAGGGGCGCTTTCGAGGAGGTGGAGGCCGAGGTGCGGCGCACGCGGCGCGAACTCCTGATCGCCAACATGCTGTGGGACGACGGGCCGAACGCGCCCGGCGCGGGGCTGGCGCGGGCCATCGCCGACCTGCGCCGCGACCTCGCCACGCACCCGGAGCGGTATCCGGACGGCGTGACGGTGCGCGTCATGCTCGGGAACTCCATCCGCCTCGGCGACCTGCTCGACCCGACCGCGAACGCCCTCCACGCCGCGCGGCATCTGCTGGAGGCGGGCGTGCCGCTGGCGGGCGACTCCCTTCCCGGCTGGCGACTGGAACTCGCCAACTACACGCACGCGCTGCCCCACAGCCATGTCAAGCTCGTCGTGCGCGACGGCGAGGCGGTGCTGGCGGGCGGGTTCAACGTGAGCGGGCACCATCTCCCGGTGGGGGCGGGCGGCTTCGGCCTCGCCGACCTCGGCCTGTGGGTGCGCGGCCCCGTCGCCCGGCACGCGGTCGCCACCTTCCGCGACGCGTGGGCGCTGAGCCGCCCGCTGACGTGCCGTTCCCACCCCACGCCGGGCACGCTGCGGCGCGACTGCACCTTCACTGGGCGAACCGCGCCGTGGCCCCTGCGCTGGGTTTCCCACGCCCCCACCGCCGGGAGTGCCCGCGTGTACGGCCTCTACCGCCGCAACGGGTACACCGACGCCGACGACGCTGTGATCGCCCTCTTCGGCGCGGCACGGACCCGAATAGACGTGATCCAGTCGCAGGTGAGCGGGACGCTGGGCTGTGTGGGCCGCCTCTCCGACCCCGGCGGCTGCCCGCCCGCGTTCCAACTCCCCGTGTGGCGGGCCGCCGTCCGCGCCATCCGGGAACGCGGCGTCACCCTGCGGCTGCTGCTGGACTACGACCCGCTCCTTCAGGCCGAGACCCTCGCCCTGTTGCGCGGGATGGAGGCCGAACTCGCGCCGCTGGGATTGGCCGACCACATTCAGGCCTGCTGGTACGCCCCGGCGGGGGGTCTGCATACCAAAGCCGCCCTCATCGACGGCGCGATGCTCACGGTGGGCAGCCAGAATCTCCACCACTCCGCCTTCGGGTGGCTGGGCCTCGGTGAGTACACCCTCGCCACGAGCGACGCCGGGGCAGTGGCGGAGTACGAGCGCCTGTTCGCCTTCGAGTGGTCGCGGTCACGGCCCGTCCGCGCCCCGTGGTGGCTGCCGGCGGACACGACTCCGCTGCCGCCGCCCCCACGGGTGGAGCCGGGCGACCGGCAGGAGTGAGGGGGCGGGCAGCTTTCAGCCGTCAGCTTTCAGCGATCAGCGGTCAGCCAAAACACGAGGACTCTTCTCCCGCGCCCCGCCTCCCTCGTAACTCCTCCCCCCGTCCCGCCCGCGTCCCTGTGGTGGAATGACCGCGTGAGTTCCCCCCGGCGTGGTCCGCAGTCTTCCCCCTTCAATTCGGCGTTGGCGGAGGCGGGGCGTATTCCCACCCTGGTCGTGCTGGCGGGGCTGTTCATGCTGGCGACGACGCCGTTTCTGGGGCGGCTGGTGCAGGGGCAGACGGACAATCTGGCGCGCAACGTACTGTACGCCGCCGCGACCGCCGTGCTGCTGGGGCAGGTGTGGCGCGGGAGCGTGTGGGCATGGCGGCTGACAGTGGGCTTCAGCATGTTCGCGGGCCTGCTCGTCTTCGTGGTGGGCATGCTGGCGGGCGTGAGCAACTGGCAGGGCTGGCTCGTGAGCCTCGCGGGGCTGGGCTTCCTCGTCCTCGGCATCTGCCTCGTGGCCGTGGAGAGCATCCGCGCCTTTCTGGACGCCCGCTGGATGGCCCGGCACTCCGGAGGGTCGAGGGGGGACCGGGGATGACGGGCGAGCGCCGCTTCACGGTGCGGGGCACGAACAACGCCTTCACCTGCGCCCACTGCGGCGTGGAGGTCCGGCCCCTGTCCAACGGCTCGGTGCGGAACCACTGCCCGGCGTGCCTGCATTCCCTCCACGTGGACATCCAGCCCGGCGACCGCGCCAGCGACTGCCACGGACTCCTCAAACCCATCGGCCTGGATCAGAGCGGGAAGAAGGGCTGGGTCATCCTCTACCGCTGCCAGCGGTGCGGCTTCACGGGAAGGAACCGCGCCGCCCTCGACGACCCCGAGCAGCCCGACGACTGGAACGCACTCGTGGCGCTGAGCGGCCTGCCGCGCGAGGGGTGAGGGAGAGGGTCTTGGTGGAGTTGGAGAGGGTCTTCTGAGGGTGAACGGGCAAGCGGGGCTTGCTTCCCCCCGGTCTCCCCTACGAACGCCTGAAGTGAATTAGAAAATAAGCGTGCCGGGTGTGCTTTTTGCTCCCTCTCCCCTTGCGGGAGAGGGCTGGGGAGAGGGGTGACGAGCGACGCTCGTCTTCTTGCCGGACGACGAAAACGCCTTCAATGCTCAACCCGCGATTCACATCAGGCATCGCAAGGGGGGAGGAGCAACACACCTCCTCCCCCTCACCCCCGCCGCCTACACTCCCTCCATGCTTCGCCCCTCTCCCCTTCCCGCCCGGCTGCTGCTGCTGGCGTGCTTGCTTACGCCCGCGCTGTCGGGGTGCCGCTACGCCTTCGTCCCGCTCGTACCCGCGCCCGTCGAGCCGGAGTTCCCCACGCGGGTGACGACCGCGACGCTGGAGCGCGACGGCGATACCCTCGTTCTGCGGGCGCGGGTGGACGGGCGCTTCTCGCCGGGCTACCTCAGCGTGGCGTGGTTCGACGGGGCGCGCGAACTGGGCCGCGACAGCGTGTACCTCGACGCGGCGCAGCGGGAGGCGGTCTTCCGGCTGGACGCCCCCGACTCCGGCGCTTTCCGCGCGGTCATCACCTTCGGGGGCAACGTGCTGCGGCAGGTCGAGCTGTATGAGGTGCAGCCTTGACCGTGGGTGCGGTCGTCGGCGTGGTCGAGTGGACGCGCGGGGAGGTGGACCGCTTCGTATGGCGCGATGGGGAAGTCGTGCCCCTCCGACGAGAAGCCCGGCCCGCCCCCGTCAATTACGGCTGCCTGCCGGGCACCCTCAATCCCGCCGACGGCGCGGAGGTGGACGCCGTGTGGCTGGGCGGGGCGCGGCCCGTGGGCGAGCGCGTGACCGCCACCCCCTCCGGCCTGCTCTGGCTCGCGGACGGCGATCACA
The DNA here is from genome assembly GCF_036543075.1 of Deinococcus sp. YIM 134068. Classification (NCBI taxonomy): domain Bacteria; kingdom Thermotogati; phylum Deinococcota; class Deinococci; order Deinococcales; family Deinococcaceae; genus Deinococcus; species Deinococcus lichenicola. The sequence goes on along the minus strand of NZ_JAZHPF010000012.1, from coordinate 60,174 downwards.
AGGTCGTCTTCGGGAAGTTGGAGGAGGGGGCGGCGTTGCTCGCGTGGTTCCCTCCCGAACGCGGTGCCCACCTCCTCGGCCCGCAGGACGCGGCGGCGTGGCTGGCGTCCCTGCCCTCCCAGGTCCTTGCCTGACTGCTGAAAGCTGACGGCTGACCGCTCCCAACGCTCAATTCAACGTCGGCACCCCCGCATCCGTCCGCTTCCAGTCCTGCGCGATGCGAACGGTGCGGCCCGCCGCCCACGCGAGCGCGTCGCTGTTCGGGTACGAGACAGCGCTGTGGTCCTCGCGGCCAGAAACGAAGACCTCAATGCCGCGCGTGCCCCCGTCGGGCCGGGCATTGCGTGTGGGGTCGAAGAGGTAGTTCAGCAGATAGCCGCCGCTGTCGCTGACGCGGGCGGGGAGGCGCTTGCTCAGGACCTCTAGGTTGCGGGCCACGTTCGGCCACACCACGTCCTTGTTCCGCACGGCGCGGCCCCCCGCGCGCACGAGGTCGCAGGCGGTCAGGACGGAGGGGGTCCCGTCCGGCGCGTCCCGCAACGCCGCCCCGTGATCCGAGCGCCACGCCGCGCAGATGCCGTCGAGGTCGATCTGGAGGGCAAAGGCCACGTCCGGGTTCGCGCGGGCGAGGTGGTGCAGCCACGCCACCCCCTGCGAGTGCCCCAGCAGCACGAGGCGGGGCGGGCGCGGTCCGGCGAGCCACGTCCGGCGCATCCGCGCGAAGTCCGCCCGCAGGGCCGCGTAGCCGCGCTGCTCGGCCCGCGCCTGCCGGGAGGTCACGGTCTCCGCCGCGTTCGAGGCGTACCCGGCGACCTGCACCCGGTAGCCCACCCCCGCGATGGCGTCCGCGAGCAGGTCCACCGTCCCGCGCGACGACAGATAATCCCAGTTGTCGCGCGGCGGCAGACACGGCGGCCCACACCGCCCCGACACGCTCAGGATCACCACGTCGGGCGCGGGGCCGCTCAGGTCGAGGGCGGGCGCGCGGGCCGCCCTCACCGTGATCGGCGCGCAGCCGACCAGCCCCAACGTCAGGGAGGCCAGCGTCAGCGCGAGCAAAACGGCGGGGAGGCGGGGCGGGGCGCGCATCGGGGCACAGTGTAGGCAACAGGTCAGGAGCGACGGTGGGCGAGGAAGCAGTTCGTCTAGCGGGGGAAGCCGGTGGGATGACAGGGTGGTTTTTTGGTCGGCTCGGCCTGTTCACCCCCTCTCCTCCTTCGCAGCTCTCCGAATCCCGGCCTCCCGCTCAAGAACGCCTGATGTGAATCACAGGCTGGGCAGGCGGTGTGTTTTCATCCTCGAGCAGAAGGACGAGCGGTGCTCGTCACCCCCCTCCCCGACCCTCCCCCACAAGGAGGGAGGGAGCAAAGAGCAAGAGCATTAGTCAAGCGACGCCGTGTTTTTTCTCCCTCTCCCCCCGTGGGAGAGGGCCGGGGTGAGGGGGCGACGTGACGACCCTCACGCCCGATCTCCCCCCTCACCCTCCCGCGCCCGGTACAACTTGGCGGGCCGCCCCGCCAGCCCGTACTGATGGTCGAGCGTGGCGCGGCCCACCCGCACGAGATGTTCGAGGTAGCGCCAGGCGGTGACGCGGGAGAGGTGCGTCCGGTCGCCGACCTCCTCGGCGCTCAGGGCACCCCCGGCCCCGGCGAGGACCTGCGCCACCCGCTCCAGCGTGTGTGGGTCGATGCCGCGCGGCAACGGCTCCGGCGATCCCGACCCCACCCCCAGCAGGCGGTCGAGGTGTGTCTGGTCGAGGGTGCCCCGCGCGGTGCGGCGGGCGCGGTGCCGGGCGATCACTTCGGCGAGACGCGCGCCCGTGAACGGCTTGATGAGGTAGTCGAAGGCCCCCTGCGCCAGCGCGGCCTTGACGCTCGCCTCGTCGTCGGCGGCGGTGATGAGGGCCACGTCGGTCGTGCGGCCCCCGGCCCGCCAGTGGCGCAGCAGCCCCAGCCCGTTCCCGTCGGGCAGATGCACGTCGAGCAGGATCAGGTCGGGGGCGAGCGCGTGGGCCAGCGCGTCCGCCTGCGCGAGTGTGGCCGCGCTGCCGACCACATGCACGTCGGGGTCCCGCTCCAGCAGGTCGCGGTTCACCCGCGCCACCCGCAGGTCGTCCTCCACGAGAAGGACCCGCACCCGCGTCACGCGCGCTCCAGTGGGGCGACAGCTTGAACCGGAGTGGGCAGGTTCACCTGAAAGACCGTCTGCCCGCCCCGGCGGGTGAAGCGAATATTCCCGCCGAGCGCCCCCACCCGCGCGGCCACGCCCGCCAGCCCGTAGCCGCGCCCCTCGCCCTTGCTGCTCGCCCCGCGCGTGAAAAGCCGGGCGGCGACCTCCTCGGAGACGCCGGGGCCGTCGTCGCGGACCTCGATCTGCGCGCCCTCGGGGTCCTCGCCGATGAGGACGGTCACGGTGCCCGCGCGCCCGGCGAGCGCCTCGAAGGCGTTCTCGGTCAGGTTGCCCACGGCGGTCACGAGGGTATCGGCGTGCCGCTCCCAGACGGGCGAGAGTTCGCTGTCCTCGGCGACGTGGAACCCCAAGCCGAGTTCCTGCGCCCGCTCCCGCTTCCCGGCGAGGAGGGCGACCAGCCGGGGCACCTGCACGTCGCGGAGGAGTTGCCGAAACTGGGCGTCCGCCTCGATCTCGGCGTTCAGCACGCGCAGCGCCTCCTGCGGCCTGCCGAGTTGGAGCAGGCCCGACAGGACGTGCAGGCGGTTCTGGTACTCGTGCGTCTGGGCACGCAGCACGTCCACGAAGCCGCGCGCATGGGTCAGCTCGTCGGCGAGGGCGAGCGCCTCCGCCCGGTCGCGGAAGGACGCGACGAAGCCGCCCCCCTCCAGCGGCTCCACGTTCACGAGGACGGGCTGGCCGCGCAGGGTGAGTTCCACGTTCTGCTGGCGTACCACGGGCCGGGCGGCGAGTTCGGGCCACACGGGGGCGAGACGGCAGGGGACGGACGTGCCCGGTCCCAGCGCCTCCGCCGCCCGGTCGCTGGCGAGGGTGACGATTCCGCCCGCGTCCACCGCGATCACGCCCTCCCGCAGCGCGGCGAGAACTGCCCGGTGCTGCCCGACGAGCGCCGCGATCTGCTCGGGTTCGAGGTTGAGGATGGAGGCCCGCAGCCGCCGCGCCGTCCACACCGCGCCCACCGTCCCCAGCCCCAGCGCGAGCAGGAACCACGGGGCGAGGCTGAGCAGGGCCTCCCGCACGAGGGACCACACCTGCGGCATCAGGTAGCCCGTGCTCACCACGCCGACGACCCGCCCGCCGCCCACGCCGCCCGCCCACACGGGCACCTTGCCGCGCACGCTTACGCCGAGGCTGCCGCGCGCCACGCTCACGACCTCGCGGCCCGCGAAGGGTTCCACGTTGTCGCCGCCCTCCATCGGCTGCCCCAGCCGCTCGGGGACCGGGTGCGCCAGCCGCAGCCCCCGGCGGTCCCCCACCACGATGAAGTCGGCCCCCGCCCCGTCCCGCAGGGCGTTGACCTGAATGTTCAGCGCCGGATTCTGCGCCCCCGCCTCCGTCCCGCGCACCACCACGGGCAGCCGGGCCACGAGGCGGCTCGTCGTGAGCGCCCGCTCCCCCAGCCGTTCGCGCGCCTGCCCGTACAGATAGGCGGTCTGGACGCCCACGAGCAGCGCCGTCATCCCGCACAGCACGAGCAGATGCAGCCGCACGAGACGGCCCTGCAAGCCCAGGGGGGCGCGTGAAGAACGTGGCATGTCGCTTCCCGGATTCTAGGGTCTCGCCGGGGGCTGGAAGCTGGAAGCTGACCGCTGGCCGCCCTCTTCCGTTCATTGCGTTCACGCTGTAAATAACGCGCCCACAAATCTGCGCCCACACGGCAAAAAATGGCTTGCGCCCCCTCCATCTTTACGCTAGGCTAAGCGAGCTATCACAGATCAAGCCGCGTGCCCTCCCACCGGGCACGTACTCTCCCGGAGGAACTATGTACAAAGCCCTGTCCCTCGCCGTGCTGACGGCCCTCGCCCCCCTCGCCGCCGCCCAGAGCGTCAACAACCTCCGCATCATGGCCCCCGCCAGCCCCGGCGGCGGGTGGGACCAGACCTCGCGCGCCATCCAGACGGTGCTGCAAAACGAGGGCCTCGCCCGGCCCGTGCAGGTGTTCAACGTGCCCGGCGCGGGCGGCACCATCGGCCTCGCACAGCTCTACAACTCGAAGGGTGACGGCAGCCTTCTGATGACGATGGGCCTCGTGATGGTAGGCGCTATCCAGACCAACTCCAGCAAGGTGGACCTCAGCCGCGTGACCCCCATCGCCCGCCTGACGGGGGAGTACGAGGTCGTGGTCGTGCCCGCCGCCAGCCCCTACAAGACGATGAAGGACCTCGCCGCCGCGTGGAAGACCAACCCCGGCTCGGTCGCCTTCGCGGGCGGCAGCGCGGGCGGCACCGACCATATGCTTGTCGGGCTGCTCGCCCAGGCGGCGGGCGTCGATCCCAAGCGGATGAACTACGTCCCCTTCAGCGGCGGCGGGGAGACGCTGGCGGCGGTCCTCGGCAATCAGGTCGCGGCGGGCGTGGCCGGGTACGGCGAGTTCGAGGCGCAGATCAAGGCGGGCCGTCTGCGCGCCATCGGCATCAGCGCGCCGAAGCGTCAGGCGGGCATCCCGGTGCCGACCCTGAGGGAGCAGGGCTACAACGTGGACCTCTCCAACTGGCGCGGCATCGTGGCCCCTCCCGGCATCAGCGCGCAGGAAAAGGCCGCCCTCGTCGCCGCGATGGACAAGCTGCACGCCTCGAAGGCGTGGAAGGACACCCTCGCCGAGCGCAAGTGGACCGACCTGTACCTCAGCGGCAGCAAGTTCGACGTGTACCTCAAGCTGGAGGCCAACCGCACGAAGAACGTCCTGCGGGACATCGGCCTGGTGAAGTAAGCGGGTGCAGTGGACCCAGGGCGGGGCGGCGGGCAGGTTAGCCGCCCCGCCCCTCTTTGGGTGCCGGCTGGAGGTAAAGGACTCGTTTTCTGGAAGGTTCGGCCCGTTCACTCCCTCAACCTCCCCCCTTAAAACGCCTGATGTGAACTTGCAGATTGGGGAGAGGCAGTGTTTTTGTCGTCCAGCAGAAGGACGAGCGGTGCTCGTCACCCCCCTCCCCGGCCCTCCCCCACAAGGAGGGAGGGAGAACAGAGCACGTTCAGGACGCTCTTTTTTACACGTCAAGCGTTCCAGTGGGAGGAGCTAAAAGAGCTGTGGCCTGAGCTTTGTTCCTCCCTCTCCCCTCGTGGGTGACTCGAAGAGCTGGCGAAGCAGAGGGCCGGGGTGAGGGGGCGACGTGACGACCCCACCGCCCACCTCCCCACCCGGAGCCAACCCCACCCCTTAGCCTTACGATGTCCCCGTTCACCCCCAGGTCCCCACGTCCCCTTCCCGCGAGGAGTTCTCTCATGCAAGACGCCCCCCCCTCCCCCTCCCCGGACGCGCCCACGTCCACGCGGCGCGGCGTCAGCGTGCCCGATCTGCTCGTCGCGCTGGGCGTGACGGCGCTCGGCGTGGCGCTGCTCGTCGGCAGCCTCCAGATTCCCTTCGGCATCAACGCGGTCGTCGGCCCCCGTGTCTTCCCCCTGATCGTGAGCGTCGGTATGACCGTGCTAGGTGCCCTGCTCACCGTGAACGCCCTGCGGGGCGAGCGGGCCGAACCCGCCGTCGAGGAGGACATCGACCCGACCATCCCCGCCCACCCCGGCTCCGCGCTCCTCATCCTGGGCGGCTTCCTGCTCGGCGCGGTGCTGCTGCCGTCGCTGGGTTTCGTGCTGGGCACCTCGATCATGTACTTCAGCGTGGCGTATGCGTTCGGCGAGCGCCGCCTGCTGTTGATCCTGGGCGTGGCGCTCGCTCTGTCGCTCGTCACGTACCTCCTCTTCACGCGGGGGCTGGGGCTGGCGCTGCCCGCCGGGGTCTTCCGGGGAGTGCTGTAGATGGAGGCCCTGACCGCCCTGTTCGCGGGCTTCGAGACGGCCCTCACCCCCATCAACCTGCTGTGGGCGCTCGTCGGCGTGACGCTCGGCACCCTCGTCGGCGTGCTGCCCGGCATCGGCCCGGCGCTCACGGTCGCGCTGCTCTTGCCGGTGACTAATCAGTTGGAACCCGTCAGCGCCTTCATCATGTTCGCGGGCATCTACTACGGGGGGATGTTCGGCGGCTCGACCACCTCCATCCTGCTGAACACGCCCGGTGAGTCGAGTTCGATCATCACCGCGCTGGAGGGGAACAAGATGGCCCGCCGGGGCCGGGGGGCCGCCGCGCTCGCCACCGCCGCCATCGGGTCCTTTGTGGCGGGGACCATCGGGACGATGCTGCTGACCTTCGCCGCGCCCGCCATCGCGGATGTCGCCGTGCAGATTTCGGCGGGTGCCAAGTTCGCCCTCATCCTCCTCGCCTTCGTCACCGTAAGCGCGACCTTCGGCGGGAGTCCCCTGCGCGGGCTGACGAGCCTCGCCCTCGGTCTCGCCGTCGGTCTGATCGGCACCGACCTCCAGAGTGGGCAGGCACGCTTCACGTTGGGTCGCCCGGAGTTGCTGGACGGCATCGAGTTCGTGACGGTGGTCATCGGCCTGTTCGCCATCGGGGAGACGCTGTACGTGGCGAGCCGGTTGCGGCAGGGCAAACCCAGCGTGATCCGGCTCTCGGAGGGTGCCCACATGAACCGCGAGGACTGGCGGCGCAGTTGGAAACCGTGGCTGCGCGGCACGGCGCTGGGCTTCCCCTTCGGCGCGGTCCCGGCGGGCGGCGCGGAGATTCCCACCTTCCTGAGCTACACGCTCGAAAAACGGCTCACCAAGCACCCGGAGGAGTTCGGTAAGGGGGCCATCGAGGGCGTCGCCGGGCCGGAAGCGGCGAACAACGCCTCCGCCGCCGGGGTCCTCGTCCCGCTCCTCACCCTCGGCCTCCCGACGAGCGCGACCGCCGCCATCCTGCTCGCCGCCTTCCAGGGGTACGGGCTGCAACCGGGGCCGCTGCTCTTCGTCACGAACACCGAACTCGTATGGGGATTGATCGCCTCGCTCTACATCGGGAACGTGATGCTGCTGGCGCTGAACCTGCCCCTCGCACCGGTGTGGGCACGGCTGCTGCTGATCCCCCGCCCGTTCCTGTACGCGGCCATCCTCGTCTTTTCCACGGTTGGCGTGTACTCGCTGAACAACAGTGTGTTCGACCTGATCATGCTCGCCATCTTCGGCGTGATCGGGTACGGGATGCGTCGCTTCGACTTCCCGGTGACGCCCGCGATCATCGGCACGATCCTGGGGCCAACGGCGGAGTCGCAGTTCCGCACCGCCCTCCAGCAGAGCAACGGCGACTTCAGCATCTTCGCCCGGCAGCCGCTGACGGCCTTCATCATGATTATCGTGGCGCTGGCCCTCATCGTGCCGCAGGTGATCAGGATGCGGGCGGCGCGGCGGGGGGGTTGAGGGGGCGGTCAGCCTTCAGCTTTCAGCCGTCAGCCGTCAGCCGTCAGCGAAAGACAAAAAAGCACGCCCCCAGCGCACTTGGCCTGGGGGCGTGTTCCTTGCGGCCTTACTGCGACTTCGCCTCCGTGTATCGCCGGGCCACCTCGTCCCAGTTCACGACGTTCCAGAAGGCCTTGAGGTAGTCGGGGCGCTTGTTCTGGTAGTTCAGGTAGTAGGCGTGCTCCCACACGTCCACGCCGAGGATCGGGGTGCCGCTCACGCCCGCGACGCCCTCGCCCATCAGGGGGTTGTCCTGATTGGCGGTGGAGACGACGGCGAGCTGTCCGTTCTGCACGACGAGCCACGCCCAGCCGGAGCCGAAGCGCGTCTTGGCCGCGTCCTCGAACCGCTCCTTGAAGGCGTCGAAGGAACCGAAGGCCTGCTCGATGGCCCCAGCGAGTTCACCGCCCGGCTGGCCCTGCCCGTCCGGCGTCATGACCTGCCAGAAGAGGCTGTGGTTGGCATGGCCGCCCGCGTTGTTCCGCAGGACGTTCTTCTTGTCGGCGGGCACCCGGTCGAGCTGGGCGATGAGCTGCTCCACCGGCATGTCCGCGAGCTCGGTGCCCTCCAGCGCCTTGTTGGCGTTGTCCACGTAGGTCTGGTGGTGCTTCGTGCGGTGGATGTTCATCGTCTGCGCGTTGATGTGGGGTTCGAGGGCGTTCTCCGCGTACGGCAGGCTCGGCAGTTGGTAGGCCATGATGATGCTCCTTTCGGGCCGTCAGGCCCACGCCCACGGCGGGCGGGGACGGCAGCGGCCCTCAGCTTACCCGCGCCTGATGACACGCGTGGGTCCTGCCGAGCTTAAGCGAACGTTCAGGGGAGCACGAAAAGACCCCTCCCGAGTTGGAAGGGGTCACTGTGACGGCGAGCCTCAGCGCACGCGGCCCAGACCCTCGCGGGCCAGCGCATAGTTCGGGCTGAGCCGCAGGGCACGCTCGTAGTTCTCGCGGGCCTTGAGGCGGTCGGGGGCCAGCGTGCCCGCGCCGCGCTCGTAGCTCAGGCCGAGGTAGTAGGCGTACTCGGGCGTCGTGCTGCCGAGGGCGGCGGCGCGCGTCAGGTTCTCGCGGGCGGCCTTGAGATCACCCGCGTCGAGGTCGAGGCGACCCAGGTAGTAGTAGAACTCGGGGTAGCGCAGGGGGTCGAGCCGCACCGCCTGGGTGAGTTGCGTGCGGGCGGTGGCGCGGTCCTGGCTGAGGTAGCTCACCACGCCGTACTGCCCGACCGCGTAGCTGTTGGACGGCGCGAGGCGGGCGGCCTGCGCGGCCTCCGGCTTGGCGGCGGTCGTGTTGCCGCTCAGGGCGAGGAGCTTGGCGTAGTACGCGCGGTTGTAGGGGTCACGCGGGTCGGCGATCACGGCCTGTTGCAGGCTGTCGAGCGCCGCCACGAGGTTGCCCGTCGCGTAGTACATGTCCCCGAGGTTAAACAAGATCACGTCGTTCTCGGGGTTGAGCGTGCTGGCCTGCTTGAAGGCCTCGATGGCCCGCCCGCCGTCGCCCTGAAGTTTGAAGACGTACCCGCGCTCGTTCCACACCTTGCTGAGGTTGAGGTCGCGCTCGGTGCCGCCGAGAGCCTGAACGGTCGCCTCGACCTCGGTGAGCACCCGCTGCGCCTCGGCGAGGTTGCCCGTCACGCTGGCGCGGTCGCTCGCCCCGATGTACTGCTGCTGGTAGGCCTGCGCGAGCGCGATATAGCCGCTGACGTTACGCGGGTCGAGCGCGATCAGCCGCCGCAGCGTCTCGATGGCAGGCAGATACAGCCGCAGCTTGACCTGCGAGCGGCCCAGTCCCAGCAGGGCGTCGGCGTTGCGCGGGTCGATCTCGGCGGCGGCGCGGAAGGCCACGTACGCCTCGTCGAACTTGCCCTGCTCGTAATAGAAGACGCCCAGTGCCACATAATTCGCGGCGGGGCGGGCGGGACGCGCGGGAGTCGCCGGGACGGTCGCCGGAACAGCGGCGGGCGTGGCCGGGGCCGTGGGGGTGGAGGGAGCCGGAGCCGTCGGTAGCGTCTGCGCGGCGGTGCCGGAGAGGATGGCCGCCGCGAGGAGCAGGCCGAGGGAACGTCGTTTCACTGAGAAACCTCCGGGGTCGAGGCTAACACCGCGCTGGGAGCGGTGCAAGCTGACATGGAACGCGGGAATCGATCTTGCCGCATGATAGGCACCCCGCCGCAGACCGGGGTGAAGCACCCGTGAGAGCAGGCACCCGCAGGCACCTTCGCCGGGCAGAAGAGGTGGGTCATCCGGCGAGCATAGAAGGTGACATTGATGCCGTTCTGATGGACGGGGGGCGGGGGCGTCACTTCCCGACACGGCCTCAGCTCATGGACAACCACAGGGATGGCCCTCTCCTCCGGCGACGCCCTGCCCGCTCACCTCCTTCCCACTCACAACGGTGGCCCCATGAGTTGAGGCAAGCCCTTCGATGGATGGGGTCCGAGCGGAGCGAGAACCCGAGACCGGAGCGGTCGAAGTGGAGGTGATGGGGGTGCTTCCCTCCCATCAACGGAACGGAGGACCGCGATCAGAACGCCTGATGTGCAAGAGAAAGCGGGCGTTCCAGACGTTGTGTTGTTCTTCCTCTCCCCTTGTGGGAGAGGGCCGGGGAGAGGGGTGACGAGCACCGCTCGTCCTTCTCCCAGACGACGAAAACGCTCCTTTCGCCCGACGCGTGATTTACATCGGGCGCTTGTGTGGAAGGAGCAAAAGAAATAGCCCCGCGTCTTCCTGTGGTCGTTCACCACCTGACCTCTAACGGCTCCTCCCCGTGGCACAGTACGTCCCATGTCCTCTCCACCCCCTCCCCCGCCCGGCCTGCGCCGCCTCGGCCTGACGGGCAGCATCGGCGCGGGCAAGAGTACCGTCGCGGCCCTGCTGCGAGCACGCGGCCTGACCGTCCTCGACGCCGACGAGCAGGCGAGGCTCGTGACGCTGGAGCCGGAAGTGCTGGCTGAGATCGAGGCCGCCTTTCCCGGCACGGTGCGGGGTGGGGTCCTCGAACGCGCGGCCCTGGCCTCGGTGGTGTTTGGCGACCAGGCCCACCTCTCCCGACTGAACGCCATCGTCCACCCGCGCGTTCGTGCCCGGATGCTGGACCTGGAAGCGGCGGCGGCAGCACGCGGCGAGGGCTGGGTCGTGCAGGACGTGCCCCTTCTCTTCGAGGGCGGGCTGGAGCGTCAGATGGACGCCGTACTCGTCGTGGACGCGCCGTTGGAGACCCGCGTGGCCCGCGTGACCGCCCGCTCGGGCCTGAGCGCGGAGGAGGTCTTGGCCCGCGACTCCCGCCAGATGCCCGCCGGGGAGAAGCGCAGACGGGCGACCGCCGTGCTGGACAACGGGGGGAGTCTGGAGGAGTTGGAGGCGCAGGTGGACGGGGCGCTGGGGACGCTGGGCGTTCAGCCACCAGCCGCCAGCCGCCAGCAGGAAGAAAGCCCCAGCCGGGGCTGAGGCTTCACGCTCCCGAACGCTCTTACGCTTCCGCGCCTGTGAGCTGGTCGCTGGTCGCTGGTCGCTGACCGCTCCCCAACGCCGCCGCCACGAACCCCGCGAACGGCGGGCTGGGCCGCATCGGGCGGCTCTTGAACTCCGGGTGCGCCTGAAGCGCCACGAAAAAGGGGTGGCCGGGAATCTCGATGCTCTCCACGAGGCCCGCGCCGCGCCCCTCACGGCCCGGCGTCACGCCGCTGATGGTGAGGCCCGCCTCCTGGAGCCGCTCCACGTAGGCGGGGTTGACCTCGTAGCGGTGGCGGTGGCGTTCGCGGACGGTGCCCCCCTGCGGCACGCCGTAGAGTTCGGCGATCTTTGTTCCGGCGCGCAACTCCATAGGCCAGTCGCCGAGGCGCATGGTGCCCCCCATCCCGGCGACCTCCAGTTGCTCGGGCATCAGGTCGATGACCTTGTGGGGCGCGTAGGGGTCGAACTCGGCGGAGTTGGCTCCCGAGAGGCCCGCGACGTGCCGGGCGTACTCGATCACGGCGATCTGCATGCCCAGGCAGATGCCGAGGTAGGGGACTCCGCGCGTCCGGGCGTACTCGGCGGCGCGAATCTTGCCCTCGATGCCGCGAATGCCGAAGCCGCCGGGCACGAGGATGCCGTCGGCGTCGCCGAGCTGCGCCTCCAGGTCGCCCTCGCGCAGGTCCTCGGCGTTCACCCACTTGATGTTCACGCGGGCATCGTTGGCGATTCCGGCGTGGGTGAGCGATTCGAGGAGACTGAGGTACGCGTCGGGCATCTGGGTGTACTTCCCGGCGAGGGCAATCGTCACCTCGCGGCCCGGCTGCCGCATCACGCGCATGGCGTTCTGCCACACGCCGAGATTGGGGTGGGTGCGCTCCAGCCCCAGCAGGTCCTCCACCGCCTTGCCCAGCCCCTGCTCCTCCAGCGCGAGGGGCAACTCGTAGACGTGGCCCACGTCGTGGGAGGAGAAGACGCGGTTCTCGCGCACGGACGTGAAGAGGGCGATCTTGCGGGTGATCTCGGGCGGCAGCTTCTCCTTGCTCCGCACCATCACGATGTCGGGGCTGATGCCCACCGAGCGCAGTTCGGCGACCGAGTGCTGGGTGGGCTTGGTCTTGAACTCGTTCGAGGTCCCCAGGTACGGCACGAGGGTCAGGTGCAGGTACAGGACGTTCTCGTCGCCCTCGTCGAAGCGAAACTGCCGGATGGCCTCCAGGAAGGGCAGCGACTCGATGTCGCCCACCGTGCCGCCGACCTCGATCAAAACGATCTCCGCCCCCGCCGTCTCCCCCGCCGCGCGGATGCGGCGCTTGATCTCGTCGGTGACGTGCGGGATGACCTGCACCGTCTGCGAGAGGTAGTCGCCCGCCCGCTCCTTGCGGATGACCTCCTGGTACACCTGCCCGGTCGTGATGTTGCTGCCCGCCGGGATGTCGAGGTCGAGAAAGCGCTCGTAGTTGCCGAGGTCGAGGTCGGTCTCGGCCCCGCTCGCCGTCACGAAGACCTCGCCGTGTTCGTAGGGCCGCATCGTGCCCGCGTCGATGTTGATGTAGGGGTCGATCTTGACCGCCGTGACGCGGGAGCCGCGCGCCCGCAGCAGCGCCCCCAGCGAGGCGCTCGCCACGCCCTTGCCGAGGCTGCTGACCACGCCGCCCGTCACAAAAATGAACTTCATCGTCGTCCCCGAGGCCCTGACCCCACCGGGGGCCAAAAAGAAAAACCGGGGCGCTCGGCCTCCGGGCTTAGAGGATAGCATGGAAGATGTGCGGCGGCCCTCCTCTAAACGCCGCGCTAGCCTGTAGGAACATGCCGACCCCACCTAACCCCACAATCCTGGTCAAAACGTATCTCGACCGTGTGGAAAAAGACCTGAAAGCAGGGCGCGCGACGGAACACACGCACCGGGCGGCCCTATCTACCCTGCTGGAAGGTATGTTGTCTGGCGCACACGCCACCAACGAACCCAAACGAGGCAAATATGGGGCACCTGATTACCTCATTACCCGTGATGACGTGACCCTGGGCTATGCGGAAGCCAAAGATGTGGGCGTCAGCCTGGCTGAGACGGAGAAGAGCGAGCAACTGGGCCGCTACCGGGCCGCCCTGCCCAATCTGCTGCTCACCGATTACTTGGAGTTCCGCTGGTATGTAGATGGCGAGAAGCGGCAAGCGAGGGCTTTGCTGGGCGAGTGGGATGGGCACAAGCTGACGCGTCTGCCTATGGGTCCGGCAGACCTGGCGGCCCTGCTGACCGGCTTCGCGGAGCAAAAGCCTCAGCCCATAGGCTCGGCGCTAGAGCTAGCCCGGCGAATGGCCCGCCTGACCCGCCTAGTTCATGACGTGGCGCTGGACATTCTGAAGCAAAGGGAGGCCAGCGACACGCTGAGAGGATTGCTGGCTGCCTTCCGGGAAACCATTCTGCCTTCCCTCACAGAAGCGGAATTTGCCGACATGTACGCCCAGACCCTTGCTTACGGTCTCTTCGCGGCCCGTGTGGACTTCAAGGGGGGCCACTTCACCCGGCAAGGCGCGGCCCACTCCATTCCCAGGACGAACCCTCTGCTTCAGAAGCTCTTTTACACGCTGACCGGCCCCGATCTGGACGAAGAGCCTTACGTCACACTGATCGACGACTTGGCCGCCCTACTGGCCCAGGCGGACATGGCGGAGATTCTGACTGAGTTCGGCACCTCCGACCGACAGGACGACCCCATCGTTCATTTCTACGAGACGTTCCTGGCCCAGTACGACCCCAAGCTCCGGGAGCAGCGCGGTGTTTACTACACCCCCACGCCGGTAGTCGACTACATCGTGCGAAGTGTGGACGCCCTGCTCAAGCGTGACTTCGGGCTGGTGGACGGCTTGGGTGACACCGGGAAAACCACCTTCACCACCAGCGACGACCGGGGCCAGCGGGTTCAGAAAGAAGTGCCCCGGCTGCTCATCATGGACCCGGCCACCGGCACGGGCACCTTTCCCTTCCAAATCATCCGCCTGTTACGTGACCGCTTTGCTGCCAGCGCCAACGCCGGGCAGTGGCCCGCCTACGTGCGCGAGCATCTCATCCACGCCCTGTACGGCTTCGAACTGATGATGGCACCCTACGCCGTGGCGCACCTGAAGCTGAGCATGGAGCTGGAAGGGCTGGACATGCCGGGCGAGACCCCGGAGCAGCGCGAGCAGCGGCAGGATCAGGCGGTCAAGCTGGGTGAGCGCCTGAACATCTACCTGACCAACACCCTGGACGACCCCGGACACGAGGCCGTACGCCTCAGGGGGCCGTTTCAGGTCATCAGTGACGAGGCCGTAGTGGCCGGGCGCATCAAGGCCGACTACCCCATCATGGTGGTGCTAGGCAACCCGCCATACAGCGGCCACAGCGCCAACAAGGGCCAGTGGATAGACGACCTGTTGAAGGGCACAGTCAGGATGAAGGGCAAGGTGGACAAGGCCCGCCGCACGCCCGGTAACTACTACGAGGTGGACGGTGAGCAGATTAAAGATAGAGGTGGCTTGAAGTGGCTTCAATCTGATGAAAATAAATTCATCAGGTGGGCGCAATGGAAGATAGAGCAAAACGGGCACGGTATAGTTGCTTTTATTACTCCTCACATATATTTGGATGGGCCTGTTTTCCGAGGAATGCGCCAAAGTCTACTCTCGTCTTTTGACGAGATATACGTTTTAGACCTGCATGGTAACGCTAATAGAAAGGAGAGGTCTCCCGACGGCAGCAAAGATGAAAACGTGTTTGACATTAAGCAGGGTGTAGCAATAAGCATATTCGTTAGAAGGATTGATTTACAGAACAAGAAATGTGTAGTATACAAGCAAGACGTTTATGGGTTAAGAGGCGAGAAGTACAAATATTTGTTTGAAAATGATGTTTTAACTATCCAATGGAAGCAAATAAATCCCGAACCTCCCAGGTTTCCCTTTAAAGACTTTGAAGATAATCAAACTTACTTGAATTGGCATTCTGTTAAAGATATTTATTCTCCATATGGAGACCCCGCCCCAGGAATCTTAACAACACACGACAGCTTTGCAATCTCTTTGTCCAGAGAAGGTATTATTGAGAACCTAGAAAAGCTGTCGGCAACGCATGATGAGGCGAGCGCTAGAAAGATATTCAAATTGTGTAGTCAAGATCAGTGGGATTACTCCTCTGCGAGGAGCTATATTCAAAGTAATAGTTATACCAGTTCAATAACAGAAGTTCTATACAGGCCATTTGATTTACGGTTCACGGTCTACGATTCTAATGTTGCAGTACACCTTAGACGAAGAGTGTCAGATAATATGATTCACCCGAATATCTCTTTAATAACCAATAAATCGGTGGAGGGGAGAAAAGATTGGGAACACGTCTTTTTATCCAATAAACCCGTCACGCACCACTCTCTATCAATAAAAGAAATCAACTACCAGTTCCCTCTTTATCTATACCCTACCCGTGGTGGAAGTACACTTTTAACTCCAACAACTACTTGGCCTATCGACGCTCAGGAGCGCACACCCAACCTGTCTAAGACATTTATTGTCGCATTGATGAACGCGACGGGATTGCCGTTTCGGGCTGCCGGCGGCGAGGCGCTAGCCGAGCCGCCGCAGCCCAGAACAGCCCAGAACAGCCCAGAACAGCCCAGAACAGCCCAGAACAGCCCAGAACAGCCCAGAACAGCCCAGAACAGCCCAGAACAGCCCAGAACAGCTTATGGCGGGATTTATGCCCGAAGACGTATTCCACTACATCTACGCCGTGCTACACAGCCCCAGCTACCGCAGCCGCTACGCCGACTTCCTCCGCACGGACTTTCCGCGTATTCCGTTGCCTGACACACTCGAACGCTTCTGGGCGCTGGCAGAGTTGGGGGCCAAGCTAGCCGGGCAACACCTCCTCGAAACGGCGGGCAAACTGGGCGGCTTCCCCAAAGCGGGCAGCAACGCGGTCGAGAAGGGCTACCCCGAGTTCATTCATCCCAGTGCAGGCGATACCACGGGCAAGGTGATGATCAATTCGGACCAATGGTTTACCGGTGTAACTCCAGAAGTCTGGGAATTCCGAGTGGGCGGGTATCAAGTGGCCGAGAAGTGGCTGAAGGACCGGCGGGGCCGCACGTTGAGCCTCGCGGAGCAGAACCACTACCAAAAGACGCTGGGCGCACTCGCCGCCACCATTCCCCTGATGGAAGAGGTTGATGAGGCTATAGACGGCTTGATTCCATCCTGAAAGCCCTACCGCCCCCGCACCCGCTCCAGCAGCGCCGTGTTGCGCTCCTCGCGCTGACGCAGGGCGGCCTTGTCCCACGCAGACGCCGACCCCGCCGCGAAGAAGCGTTCGCGGGCGCGGGTGAGGGCCGTGTAGACGAGGTTGCGCGAGAGCATCGGCATGTGCGCCTCGTGCAGCACGCCGAGGACCGTGCCCCACTCGCTGCCCTGCGCCCGGTGGACGGTCAGGGCGTAGCCGAGCTGGAGGTTGAAGAGTTCGGCACCGACGAGTTCCACCACGTTGCCGTCGAAGTCCACGGTGAGGCGTCCGCCCTCGGCCTTGAGGACCGTGCCCAATGCGCCGTTAAAGACCTCGTTGCCGTAGTCGTTCTTCGTCTGGACCACCACGTCGCCGGGCCGCGCCTCGCCCTCCGCGATCCGCAGACCGCCCTCGCCGGGGTTGAAGATGGATTGGAGGTGAGTGTTGAGGAGGTCCACGCCGAGCGGCCCCTTCCGCATCGGCGTGAGGACCTGCACCTGCCCCGGCCCACCCAACTCGCGCACCATCAGGGCGACGCGGCGGGCACCCACGTCCGGCTCGGTCTCGGTGAGGTTCAGGCGGGGATCGCCCCACTCCGGGGCCTGACCGTGCAGCAGCCCGTGGGCGGCGCGGATGATCGGGTTCTCGGCGGCCTGGCGGTACACGGTGGTCAGGCGAACGGTGGGCGCGGTGTGCGTGAGGGCGTGGAGGGGCAGCCCGGCGTCCACGGGCGGGAGTTGGTCCACGTCGCCCACGAGGAGCACCCGCGCGCCCGGCGGCACGGCGGCGAGGAGCGAGAGCATCAGCCCGTCGCCGCACATGCTCACCTCGTCCACGATGAGAAGGTCGTAGGGCGCGGGTTCGAGGTGGTTGTGCCGAAAGCCCGCCGGGCCGTAGCCGAGCAGGCGGTGGATGGTGGAGGCGGTGCGGCCCGTGACCTCGCCCAGACGACGCGCCGCTTTGCCCGTCGGAGCGCAGAGACCGACCTCCAACCCGAGCTTTTCCGCGAGGTCCGCGACGGCCCGCGTCGTCGTGCTCTTGCCCGTGCCCGGCCCGCCCGTCAGCACGACGAGGCGGTGATCTTCGAGGAGGTCGAGGACCCGCGCCTGTTCGTCGGACAAGCCCTTCGCCGACCCGTCCGGGACCATCCACTCGTCCCCGGCGGGCGGCGTGGCGAGCAGGGTGCGGATAAGTTGGGCGAGCTTCTTCTCCGCGCGCAGGACGTGGGGGAGGTAGATGCGGCTCTTGCCGTCCGGGGTCGGGTCGTCCGACAGGCGACCGAGTTCCACCGCCGTATCTACCGCGAGCCGGGCCTGGTCCGGGGAGACGCGGGTGTAGTGAACGACACCGCGCTCGGCCCGCTCACGGGGGAGGAAGGAGTGCCCGCCCTGCTGCCCGGCCTGCTGAAGCGCGTACACGGCGGCGGCGGTGAGGCGGCGGGGGTCATCGCGGGGAAGCTCCTGCGCGGCCCACAGCTTGTCGGCGGTCAGGAAGCCGATGCCCTCGACCTCGGTCATGGCGAAGAGGTCGGCTTGCAGGCGCTCCAGCGCCGACTCCCCGAAGTGCTTCACGGCCCGCTGCGCCTGGGAGATGCTCAGCCCCAGCCCCTGCAACCCAGCGAGGAGACGGCGTTCCAGCCCCTGCTGGCTCCAGCTCGCCGTCATCTTGTGGAGGGTGGACTGGGTGACGCCGGGCACCTGCAACAACTTCTCCGGCTCCCCCTCCAGCACGTCGAAGGTCGCCGGGCCGAACATCCGGGCGATGCGTCCGGCCAGCACTTTGCCGACGCCGCCCACACGGGCCTCCAGGTAGGCCGCCACGCCCGCTTCCGTCAGGTCGGTGGGCTGGGCCTCCAGCACCATGTTCAGGACGCGGTACTGGTAGCCGTACTCGCGGTGTTCCTCCATCAGCACGTCGGCGCTGAAGGTGTCGCCCGCCTCCAGCGGCG
Source organism: Deinococcus sp. YIM 134068 (assembly GCF_036543075.1). Lineage (NCBI taxonomy): Bacteria > Thermotogati > Deinococcota > Deinococci > Deinococcales > Deinococcaceae > Deinococcus > Deinococcus lichenicola. Next base: position 42,051 of record NZ_JAZHPF010000012.1, on the reverse strand, counting down.
GCATCACGCCGATGACGGTGGCGTCGGGGTCCTCGCCCTCCGAGTTGCGAAGGCGGGCGGTCATGACGGTGAAGCCGCTATCGGCGCGGAAGCGCACGCGGTTGACGCCGCCCGTCACGCGGATGGGATCGGCGGGCGGGGCGGCGGGCATGGTGGACAGGATAGCGCCGGGGGCGGATTCTGTCGGCGGCGGAATGGCGTTAGAGCACGCCGTCGTACATCTCGTCCAGCGACAACTCCGCGCCCAGGCAGGGCAGGGGGATGAGGCCGTCTCCCGCATACTCTGTCATCCCCCAACGTCCGCCGTCACGCTGATAGACGTAGACCCGCCGCTCCCTCTGCTCGGCGATCAGGTAGGTTTGCAGGCTGGGAAGGGCGGCATAGGCATGGTATTTCACGCACCTGTCCACCAACTCCGTACGCGGCTCGATCACCTCCAGCAGAAAGAGAGGGTCGGTGCCGTACCACTCCTGCACGTTTTCTGTCCGGTAGACCGCCAGATCGGGATAGAAGAAGCTGGGCCGCTCCGGGATGTGGAGCTTGAATTGAGAGGACCCCAGCCACAACTCCCGGCGGTCGCAGGCGTCGAAGAGCTTCATCATGACGTTCGTGGTGACGCCGCAGTGAGCCGCGCTCGTGCCGTCCTCCTCGCCGGACTCCCCGTGCAGGCCGTACCAGAAGCCGCCCACGTACTCCCGCCGGAACTCGGATTCGATCTCCGTGCGGAGGTACTCCTCCACGCTCATGCGCTTGAAGGCGAGGCCTTGCATGCCCGCATGGTACGGCGTAAACGCAGCGTTGAGCCGGTCCTCAAGCCAACGTGTCCGAAGCCGGATAGCTTCCCTCCATGCTCAAGGACGCCGAAATGAGAGAGGCCCTTCAGACCGTCGCCCCCACCATTTGGGAGGGCACGGCCCACCGCTGTGTGGGAGGCGTGTCGGTGCGGGACGTGACGGACGCCCTGCGCGACCTCACGAAAGACGGGCGCTACAGCCGGGGGGGAGCGTTCCGGACGCTGTACCTGTCGCTCAGCCCCGAACTCGCGGTCAAGGAATACCGACAATCGCCGGAAGAGGGCGAGCTGCGGGGCGTGACCTGCCTGAGCCTCCCCCTGCGGGCCGGGCGCGTGCTGGACCTCACCGACGAGGAGGTTCAGGAGCGGCTCGGCACGGGCTTGCAGGAACTCACCGGGGACTGGCAGGTCCTCACGGGCCGGGGCCGGGACGCGCCGACGCAACGGCTGGGGCGGGCCGCCTTCGACTCCGGGCGCTTCGACGCGCTCCTGTATCCCAGCAAGCTCGCCCCGGAAGCGGCTAACCTCCTCGTCCTCGTGGACCGGGCGAGCGGGCGGCTCGCGGCGATGGACCTCCCCGCAGGCTTCCCGGAACGGCTGGAGGTGTAGGCCGCCTCAGCTCGGCTGCACGAAGCGGCGGATGGTGCCGGAGGCGATGTAGGACTTGCCGTCGGGCGCGGTGTTCACCATGTCCACCACGTACAGGGTGCCGTCCTCACGGATGCCGCGTGGGAAGCGCATGTTCCAGTCGGGGTGGTAACCGTCCGACACCACGCGGGCGCGCAACTTGCTCCCGTCCTTGAGGCACTGGACGAGGACGCCTGAGCCGACCGCATCCGTATTCTCCAGGTCGGCCAGGGTGACGGGGGCCTTGACGGCGCGGGGCGCGGGGGCCGAGCGGGAGGCACCGAACCCGCCCCCACGGACGCCCGCCAGCGGGTCGCTCTCGCCGGGGCGCACGACGCGGCGCACCTCACCGACGACCCGGTAGAAGGAGCCGTCCGCGCTCGTCTCCAGCCCGTCCACCACGTAACGGGCACCCTCGGCACGCAGGGCGCGGGGGAACTGGACGTTCAGGCCGCCGCCCTCGCCGTCCGCCTCCACCTTCACGCGCAGGCGTCCCCCTTCCCGCACGCAGACGAGTTCCACGCCGTTCCCCGCATCCGCCACCACGGGCAGGGCGAGGGCGGCGGCGTCCACGGTCACGCCGCGTCCGAGGAGATCGGTGCGGGCGCGGCTGAGGCCCTGGAAGGACTGGTCGCGCAGTTCCTTGCGGGTGTCGCCGTCCAGCCGCCGGGACGCGATGCGGGCGGCGTAGTGTTCGAGCTGCTCGATTTCCTCGGCGATCTCGAAGTGTTCATGCAGCCCGGAGGCGCGCAGCTCGCCGATGAGACCGCGCAAGATCGCCTCCGCCCCCGCCGCGTCGCCCCCGTCCGCGAGGTCCACGGCCCGCTCCTTCGCGCGGGCGATCCGCAGTCGGGCGAGGTCGAGGGTCACGGCCACGTCGCTTCTCAGGTCCGGGCCGAGCGGCGCGGCGACCGCGCGCACGTCCAGCCCGCCCGTCAGCGTCTCGATGGCCCCGTCCCGCACCGCGTCCGCCCGGAAGGTGAGGCCGAGCAGCCCGTGGTCCCCGGCGGGCAGGGCGGGCAGGCTGAGGCTCAGGCCGAGCAGCTTGTCCTCGTCCTCGTACACGTCGCCGAGATCGAGGGTGAGGGAATCGCTCCCCTTGCGGTGGAGGCTGAGCACGTCCGTCACGTTCACGCCGGGAGCCGGGGACAGGGTGACGGTCAGGTTCTGCGCGGCGACGGCCTTCAAGGTCTGAAGCTCGATGCCGAACACGTCGGCGGCGTCGTCGGCGGACTGGATGAAGTAGAAGTTGCCGCCCGCCGCCCGCGCCATGCCGATGAGGAGGTCCTCCTGGAAGTAGCTGCCGAAGCCGAGCGTGGTCGTCGTCACGCCCGCTTCCGCCTTCTGGGCCGCCGTCTTCGTGAGGACGCTCGGATCGCTGACGCCCACGTTCGCCTGCCCGTCGGTGAGGAGCAGCACCCGGCTCACGACCTGCGGCCCGGCGTGCGCCGCCACGAGTTCCACCCCGCGCAGCCAGCCGCCGGAGAGGTTCGTCAGGCCGCCCGCCCGGATGCCCGCGAGCCGCGCCTTGAGGGCCGCCCGGTCGGTGACGGCGGTGGGCGCGATGAGGGTCTGTACCTCGTCGTCGTACACGACCACGCTGAGGGTATCGCCCGGTCCGAGTTCGTCCACCACCCCCTGCGCGGCGCGGATGGCGTGCTTGAGGAGGCCCCCGGCCATGCTCCCGCTCCGGTCGATGACGAGCGCGAGGTTCAGCGGCCTGCGCGCCGCCCCCGTGCTCGGCAGCCGGAAGCGGACGAGGAGGTCGGACGCGCCCGCCATCCCCTCCACGAGTTGCGACTGGCCGAAGCTGTACTCCACCTGCACGGGCTGCTGCTGGGTCATGGGGTCTCCTTGAGGTGAAGAGAAGGGCGTCTCCCCGTCATTGTGACCGGGCAGAGGCTGGAAGTGAGCAGAGTTGATGGGGGTAGTGGAGGGGGAAGCGGGGCTAACGAGAGAGGCGAGATGACGCGTGTTTTTTACCCCTCCCCCTCACGCCGCTCGATGTGAATCCCGGCTCAAGGAAAACGAGCGTTTTCTTCGTCTGGCAGGAGGACGAGCGGTGCTCGTCACCCCCTTCCCCGACCCTCTACTTCGCAGCTCTACGAGTCACCCGCAAGGGGAGAGGGAGCAAAAAAGCAAAAAGCACTTCTGAAACGCTGGCTTTCCATGACACATCAGGCGTTTACGGGGGACGCCGGGTGAGGGGTGATGCCGCACGCGTCCTCTCACGCCTCCCGCATGGGCCGGTAGTCCTCCGGCTCCAGCCCCGCCGTCCACGCCACCGCCCCAGCGCAGGTGCGGATGTGCGGCGGCACACGCAGGGCATACCGACCCCCGGTCGAGGGGCAGCGCACGAGGACGGCCACGAGCGGCTCGTCGTCGCCCAGGGGCACCCGCACGAGCTGGCGCTCGCCGCCCGCGTCCCGGTCCCGGTCGAGGATGAGTCCGCCGACCTCGGCGAGAAACCGCTCCACGCCGATGCGGTCGAGGAGAACCCGGCGGCGCTGCACGTTGCGGGTGAGCAGGACCTCGCGGCCCGTCAGGGTGTCGGGGCGGAAGGCGATGCGGGCATCCACGGGCACGCCGCGCCAGCGCAGGCTCGCCCGCAGACCGGTGGGCAGGCCCGTCAGGCCGCTGTCCGCAAGTTCGAGCGGGCCGGTGAGGTGGAGGTCGGCCCCCAGCGTCGTCAGCACGGCACACCCGCTCACGTCCAATCCGCCGACGCTGACCTGCCCCTCCAGCCGCGTCAGGGAGCGGCAGTCGCGCACGCTCAGCCGCGCGGCACGCAACTCGGCGCTCAGGGTCCGCAGGCCGCTTCCGCTCAGGTCCACGCCGTCCCGCACGCTCAGGCGTCCGTCCACCTCATGCAGGGACGGCGTATTCCGCGCGCTCAGCGAGTCCGCTTGCAGGTCGGTCGGCAGGGCGCTGAGGTTCGGGCAGTCGTCCACGTTCAGGGACGTGCAGCGCAGCCATTCGGGCAGGGCGCGCAGCCACGCCGACCCGCTGAGATTCAGGGGGCCGGAGACGTGGAGGGCGGAGGGAACCGGGCCGCGCCGCAGCAGCGTCCGGGCCTGTTCGGGGATGACGGTGGGCACCGCGCCGGACGGTGGAACGGGCGAAGGGGCGGGCTGTGCCTGCGTCTCCCGCTCCCGATGCGGCACCGAGATCATGCGCCCGCCGCTTCCCACCCGGAACATCAGTCGAGCACCACGCGGACGCTGCCGGGCGTGTACTCGCGCTGCCGCCAGACCCGGTACCACCCGCCCGGAAGACGGATGGGCGCGTGCTCCTCGTGCGTCAGCGTGGCGTGCGCGGCGGTGACGTGCAGGTAGCGGTTGGGGCCGCCCGCCTCGTAGAGTTGCGCCGCGTGCGTCTCCGCGATGCGGTGCGCGTGGCCCGTCACCTCGCCGTGGGCCAGAACGAGATGCCCGGTGGGCTGGAGCGGTCCGGTCGGCGGCAGGGTCGCGCGCAGGAAAACATCGCCGTGGCGGTACAGGGGAGTGGACATGGGGTGGCTCCTTCGGGTGAGCGTGAGGTCAGTTTCAATTACGTCTCCAGCATAATCTGTATCGCCTTCTCTGTCAAACGCCCCTCGCTTTCAGAAGTTCGGCCTGGGCCTGAGCACAGGGGACCGCCTTCTCGACTCGACCGCTTGAGAAAGAACGATTCCGACGCGCTCCATCCCCCCGTCGCCCCTCTCTTCTCCCCCGGCAACTGCCCCCGGCGAGCCTCGCCCCAGCCGCCCCAATCCCACCCACGGCGGCTTTCAAACTGCGTCCCCGTGCTATTTTTTCCGTCATGCGCGTACTTCACACGGCGGATTTCCACGCCGGGCGGAATCTCAAGGGGCTGGACCGGACGCCGGAGGTCCACGCCGCCCTGACGGAAATCGCGGGGCTGGCCCGCAGCGAGCGGGCGGACGCGGTGCTCGTCTCCGGCGACGTGTTCGACACGGTGAACCCGTCGGCGGAGGCGGAGGGGGCGGTCTTCGACTTCTTCCTGCGCCTGCGCGACGCCCGGATTCCGGCGGTCGTCATCGCGGGCAACCACGACTCCGCCGCGCGGCTGCACGGGCTGGCGGGGCTGCTGGGGTGGGTGGGCGTGCAGCTCGTCGCCCAGCCGACCGCCAATCCGCTCGACATGATCCGCACGGTGGAGACGCGCGGGGGCGAGACGCTGACGGTGGCGGCGCTGCCCTTCCTCTCCGAGCGGCGGCTGGTGAAGGCGGCGGACCTGATGGGCGGCGACGTGGGCGCGTGGCGGCAGAAGTACCGGGAGGGCATGAGCTTTTTCCTGCGCCGCCTCGCGGGGGGATTCAAGCCCGGCACGGTGAACATGCTCATGCTCCACGCCACGATGGACGGCGCGGTGCCCAGCGGCTCGGAGCGGACGATGCAGTTCGACCTGATGAACGCCTACACCCTCTCGCCGCTGCAACTCCCGGCGGAGGCGCAGTATGTCGCCCTCGGGCACGTCCACAAACCGCAGGCCGCGTCCGAGACGCCGCTCGCCCACTACCCCGGCTCCGTCATCCAGCTCGACTTCGGCGAGGGCGGCGAGAAGAAGCGGGTCAACCTCGTGGAGGTGGAGACCGGACGCCCCGCCCGCGTGACGCCCCTCCCGCTGGCGAGCGGGCGCGAGCTGCGGACCGTGCGGGTGGACCTGGAGCACGTGGACGCGCGGCTCTCGAAACTGGCCGACTTCTCCGGCCTGGTGAGGGTCGTCGTGCGTGCCCCCTCCGGCACCGCGATGCCGGGCCTCAAGGACCGGGTACTGCGGATGGTGCCGAATACGCTCGCCGTGGAGCTGGAGGCCGTGCAGGACGACCTCGCCCTCCCCCACCTGAAACGCGAGGGCCTGAGTCTCGCCCAGCTCTACGAACGCTTCCACCGCGAGCGCCGGGGCGAACTCCCCGACGACCTGCGCGCCGCCTTCCGCGAGGCCGACGAGGCGGCGCGGGGGGAGGAGGTGGAGGCGTGACTCGCTTCGCTCGTGGTCTAACGGTCGAACCGTCGAACGGTCGAACCGCCGGGGCCGCCCCTTCCGTTAGACGGTCAGACCTTTTGACGGTTAGACCCACGCCGGAGGCGCGCCCATGAGGCCCCTCAAGCTCGAACTCCAGAGCTTCATGTCCTACCCGCAACACACGGAGGTGGACTTCTCCGACCTGGAGCTGTTCGCCATCGTGGGGCCGACGGGGAGCGGGAAGAGTGCGCTGCTGGACGCGATGACCTTCGCGCTGTACGGAAGTACGCCCCGGCTGGGGGAGCGCGGGATGGACGCCTTGATCTCCAAGCAGGGGGAGCGGGGCCTGAGCGTCAGCCTGACCTTCGAGGCGGGCGGCGAGACCTACCGGGTGGCGCGCAGCAAGGGGCGCAGGCAGGCCGAGAACGAGGTGCGGCTGGAGCGCCGGGACGAGGGGCGCTGGGTGGGCCTGAACGACGGGGGCGCGAAGGGGGTCAACGACCGCATCCGGCGGGTGGTGGGGCTGGACTTCCACACCTTTGCAAGGAGCGTGCTGCTGCCGCAGGGCAAGTTCGACGGTTTCCTGCGCGGCACGGGCAAGGAGCGGCAGGCCCTCCTCGGCGAGCTGATGGGCCTCGACCACGTGCGGGCCATGCAGGGCTTCGCGGGCGAGCGGGCGAAGGACCTCAAGCACCGCTCGACCAGCCTCCACGCGCTGCTGGCGGGCGAATACGCGGGCGTGACCCCCGAGGCGGCCCGGACCCTGCGCGCCGAGCGCGAGGCGCTGGACGCCGAGACCGAGCGCCTGCGCGAGACGCAGGAGCGGCTTCAGGGGCAGGTGAACCGACTGCGGGCGCTGGAGGGCGTGTGGACCGCCCGCGAGGACACCCAGCGTCGCCTGAGCACGTTGGAGGCCCGGTCGGAGGGCGTGCGCGAGGGGGAGCGGCGGGCCGAGCGGGCGCGGCGGGTGGCGGGCGTCCTTCCCCTGCTCGACGCGGCGGAGCGGGCGCGCATCGCGGCGGAACGGGAGGCGGGCGAGCTGGAGCGGGCGGCGGGGCAGGAGGCGGCGGCCCGGCGCGCGGTGGGGGCGGCGGACCTCGCCCTGAGAGCGGCGCAGGAGGCGGAGGCCCGCATCCCCGAACTGGAGGCCCGCGCGGACGCACTACGTGAAGCTGAGGCGGACGCGGCCCGGCTGAGGCGGGCGGGCGGCACGGTGCAGACCACCCACACCTCCCCCCTGCCCTGGGACGAGGACGCGCACCAGACGGCGCGCGAGGCGGCGGGCAAGCTCGACACCCTGCGCCGCGAGCGCGTGCAACTGGAGACCGAGAAGACGGGGCTGAGCGCGCAAAAAGCCCGCCTCGCCGCCGACGAACACCTCCAGGCGGACCAGACGCTCGAATGGGGCCGGGTGGAGCGCGAGGGCAAGGCCGCGAAGGCGGACCTCGACGCCGCGACCGCCGAGCTGGAGGCCGCCCGGCGCGAGGCGGGACTCTCGGCGTACCGGGCACACCTCCACCTCGGGGAACCCTGCCCGCTGTGTGAGGGGACGGTGCGGACGTTGCCGGAGGCTCCCACCGTGAACCTGGAGGCGCTGGAGGGGCGTGTGGGGGCGCTCGACCGCACGCTGACCGACCGCCGCACCCGCTACCTCGAACTCAAGGCCGAACTCGCCGCCCGCAAAAAGGCCATCGAGGCCAAGCGGGCCGAGGTCGCCGACTGGGAGGAGGCCCTCAAACAACGTGACGCCGACCTGCGCCAACTGGAGGCCAACATCACGGGCGACCCGCACGACCTCGCCCTGCGGCTACTCGCCGGGCTGGCGGGGCGGGTGCGCGCGGCAGGCACGGACCCCGCGCGGGAGCGTCAGCGCCTGCTGGCCGAGGTCAAGACCCTCCGCACCCGCCTGAGCGAGGCGCAGGCGGCGCAGGCCCGAGCGCACAGCGCCCACGCGGCGGCGCAGGCCACGCTGACCTCCGCCCGCCACGCCGCCGGGGCACGCGCCCGCGAGGCGGAGGAGACGGGGAGCGCCCTGAGCACCGCCCTCTCCTCCCTGGGGCTGAGCGCCGATCAGGCCCGCGCCGCCGGGCTGCCGGAGGCCGATATCGCCGCGCTGGAGGGGGCCGCGCGCACCCACGGGGCGCAGGTGGAGCAACTGCGCGCCCGGCTCGCCGAACTGGGGCGGCAACTCGGGGTCGAACCCTTCGACCCGGCCCACCTCCGTCAGGCCGACCGCGACCTGACCGCCACGACCAGCGCCCTGACAAATGCCCACGAGCGGGCCGGGAGCCTCGCCGAGCAGGAGCGCGGTCTGCGCGAGCGGCTGAGGCGCAAGGCCGAGATCGAGGCGGAGGCGGGGGAGGTCGCCGCGCGGCTCGACACCTGGCAGACCCTCTCGAACACGCTGCGGGCCAACGAGTTCCCGCAGTACCTCCTCGCGGAGGTCGAGGCGCGGGTGCTCACGGGCGCGGGGGCGCTCCTGTTTGAGATCAGCGACGGGCGCTACCGCCTCGCGCTGGAGGACGGCGAGTACGTCGTGCAGGACCTGTGGAACGCGGGCGAGACGCGGGCGGTCAAGACCTTATCGGGCGGTGAGACCTTCCTCGCCAGCCTCAGCCTCGCCATCGCCCTGAGCGACTACCTCGCGGGCAACCGGATTCTGGGGGCGCTCTTCCTCGACGAGGGCTTCGGCACCCTCGACCCGCAGGCGCTGGAGGCCGTGGCGAACGTGCTGGAGAACCTGCGGACGCAGGGCCGCATGGTCGGCGTCATCACCCACGTCGAGAGCCTCTCCGAGAGGTTGCCCAGCCGCCTCCTCGTCACCAAGAGCGCCGCCGGAAGCAGCGTGCAGCGCCTGGACGGGTAGGGCGTGCGCGTCACCGAGCGGACGAGTTGGGAGGGAAGGTCCGCCCTGATGACGTGGCTGCCGGAATACTGGCCCGGCTCAGGTGAGACCGTGACACAGGTCAGCGGAGTGTGTCTGACCGGGGAGGGCCTGATCGTCCTCGTGTCGGGGGACGGCCACGACTGGAGCCTGCCCGGCGGCAAGCCCGAGGACGGCGAGATGTGGGAGGAGACGCTACGGCGCGAGGTCGCCGAGGAGGCGTGCGCCGACGTGCTGAACTGCGAGTTGATGGGGGCGCAAAAGGTGGAGGGACTGACGCCTCAGCCCTACTTTCAACTGCGTTTTTGGGTACGCGTCCGCCTGAACTCCTTCTCGCCTCTCTTCGAGAAGAGGCATCGGCGGGCGGTCTCGCCGGAGGAGTACGGGCGCGTTCTGTCGTGGGGATCGGGAGCTATCGGGCAGGCCCTCTTACGTCAGGCGTTGGAGATTGAGCGGCGTTGGCGGGGCGGTTGAGATCACAGGTGAAGCTCCTGCCGCCCGATCAGCCCTCCCCGTCCTCGTCCCTCCCGTTCGCCTGCCCGCTGCGGTCCACCGTCGGCATTACCGGGACGCCCATGCCGGTGCCCGTGGCCGTCCCGCCGGCTCCGCCTAACCCCGTGGGCGGGATGATCACGCTCCCCTGCGTTCCCGGCTCGCTGTCGGCGGTGCGGCTGGAGTCGAGGTTGCCGCTCTCGCGCTCGACCTCCTCGACGGACTTTCCGAGTGGGGTGGTGTCTTCCATCATGGGAAACCTCCTCTGGGTGCTGGTGTTCCGCTTACCATACCTGGTCGGCTGATCAAGCGGGTGGGGGCGGAATCAACAGCATAAGCGGGTGAGCAGGCGAGTGGACGTGGGGGCGACCGTTCCGGGGCCTCAGCGTCCCGCACTCGTCACGGCCCGCGTCCCCTCAAGGACGACCGCACGTCCACGTTGTTCACCACGTCCTCGACTGTGAAGGTGGCCCAGGGTCGCCCGTCGTCGGCCCAGGTGACGGACGCCACGCGGGGCAGGGTCGTGCCGCCGAAGTCGCCCCAGGCCAGCACGTCGTTCAACCAGCGCGTCTTGGTGGGGCTGTCCGCCGCCTTGTAACGCAACGCCTCCAGCGTTTGCGGGCGGCCACTCTGGGGATCGAAACGCACCGTGAATCGCTCCTCGTCCCCGCCGAAGGGCACGACGAGCCGGGCCGTGTCGTCGGTGACGGCCTCCCAGCGCACGCGGGCATCCGTGAGGAAGACGGCGGGCATCCAGATCGCCTCGGCCCACAGCGCGAGGTTGGCGGCCTGTTCGACCTTCGGGGCGTCCACATTTGACCCCAGGGGCGTTTCCATGCGGCTGTGCCCGTCCAGATAGACCTCGTGGACCCGCATCACCGGCCAGCCGAACAGCGTCACCTCGATGTAGTGGCGGTAGTTGCGCCCGGCCTCGTGGATGAAGCGGAAACGGCCCGGCAGGGTCGGCCCACCCGGCACGGGCCGCAGCCACGCCCGCCCGCTGATCACGGCGGAGTGGACGACGGGAACCCGCTCGCCGTAGGTCACGCGAAAATACCGCTCCACGGGCGGCGGCAGCCCGGCGGGAAGCGGCACCGTCCGGGGAGGGACGGTGTTCCCGGTGACGGCGGGGAAGGGCGCGGGCCGGACCCGCAGGCCCACCGCGAGGAGCGCCGCCACCCCCATGAACACACCGGCAAAGGTCAGCAAGCCTCGGTGAAGTCGCATCTTCGGACTCCTTGAGACGCCGGGGACCTGTGGATCAACGTCTCCCGGTTCGTCACCTCATGGTGGAACCGGAGGATTACGGGAACGTAACGGGCCGTCTCTTACCGCGCGGGGGCCTCCTCCGCCTGCCGGATACTCAGGACGCGGCTCGCGCCCGTCTGGTCAGTCGTGACGCCCCAGAGCGCGTGCGCGACCTCCATCGTCGCCTTCTGGTGGGTGACGAGGAGGAACTGAGCGCCGCGCGCCGAGAAGCGGTCCAGAAAGGCGGTGAAACGGCGGATGTTCGCCTCGTCCAGCGGGGCGTCCACCTCGTCCAGCACGGCGAGGGGGAGACCCCCGGCCCCCTCCCCGGCAGCACCGCCGTCGCCGCCCGCGTGGTTGAGGGCGAAGAGGAAGCCCAGGCCCGCCATCGTCCGCTCCCCGGCGGACAGCAGGCTCATGGAGCGGGTGCGCTTGCCCTTCGGCTGCACGGCGAGGCGCAGGCCCGTCAGGCGTCCGGCCTCGTCGTGGTCGGGTTCCAGTTCGCCCTGCCCGCCGAGGAGTTCGGCGGAATACTCGCGGAAGGCGGCGTTCACCCGCCCGAAGGCCGCGCGGGTGGCGAGACCCTCGGCCACCTCCAACTCGGCGAGGTGGGCGCGGAGTTCGGCGGCGGCCCCCTCGGCATCGTTCAATTCAGCGTTCAGACGTTCTAGCTCGGCATTTTCGGCGGCATGGTCGGCCTCGGCGCGGGCGTTCACGGGGCCGAGGCTGTCCAGGTCGGCGCGGGCGCGGCCCAGTTCCGCCGTCCACTCGCGGGGCGTGCCGGGAGGCGAGCAGCCGTCGGGGAGGGGTTCGAGGCTGCCCTCGCGGCGGGCGATCAGCAGGCGCAGGTCCTCCAGCCGGGCACGCGTCTTGTTCTGCTCCCCGATGACGGAGGTGTAGGCCTGCGCGGCGGCGTCGCGCTCCCCCTCCGCGCGGGCGAGTTCCCCCTCGTCCAGGGTGCCCAGGGCCGCCTCCCGCCTCCCCACCTCGGCGGCGGCACCTGTGAGGTGGGCGTCCTGTGCTTGGGTGGCCTCGGCGTTTGCGTTCAGGCGCTCCCCCAGATCGGCGGCGCGGGCGCGGGCGGTGCGAAAGGTGCGCCACGCGGCGTCCAACTCGCGGCCCAGGGCAAACGTTTCCAACGCCTCCCGCTCACGGGCGCGGTCATTCTCAGCCTGCGCGCGGGCTTCGAGGAGGGCGGCTTCGAGGTTGGCGGGATCGGCAGCCTCCTCAGCAGGGGGAGGAGTGGGCGTTTCGGCGCTCACGCGGGCGAGCAGGCGGTCGCGGTGCGTCCCCAGACTGCGGGCCTGCGCCTCCAACTCCGTGACCCGGCGCTCGGCCTCGCGTTCCTCACGGGCGGCGCGTTCGCGGGCGGCGAGAAGAGCGTCGTGAATCTCCGCGTCGCCGCTGAGCGTGGCCCGCACCCTCTCCAGTTCGGCAGTCAGGCGGACGGTCTGCCGGTCCGTTTCCTCCAACTCCAGGTCTATTTCCTGAAACCGGCGCTGGTCGGCGAGGACGCTGAAGCCCGCGTCGCGCAGGCGTCCGCCCGTGATCGCGCCGCCCGCCTCCAGCAACTCGCCCTCCAGCGTGACGAGGCGCGGACGATTCGGATGCGTGCGAGCGAGACGGTTCGCGGCGCGCAGGTCCTCCACGACGAGGGTATCGGCCAGAATCGCCTCCCCCACGAGCGGCGGGTCGGTCGGGCACAGGTCGGCGAGGTTGCCGATCACGCCCGCCTCGCGGAGCAGGGCACCGTCACGGCGAGGGCGAGCGCGAATCAGGTCAAGGGGGAGGAAGGTCGCCCGCCCGCCAACCCGCTTGAGTTCGTCGATGATCCCCCGCGCATCCTCGCCCGTCCCCACGACGATCTGCTCCAGGCGGCGGCCCAGCGCGGCGGTCACGGCGGTCTCGTACTCGGCGGGCACGCTGAGGAGGTCGGCGACCGAACCGACGATGCCGGGGTGGTCCAGCCGCAGGGCGTTGCGCGCCCCCTCGCCGTAGCGGGCGTAGGAGTTGAGCGACCCCTCCAGACGCTCGCGCTCCCGGCGCAGGGGGGCGACGCTGGCGCTCAGGCGGGCAAGCTCGGAGGTGAGATGACGCTCGTGGGCCTGGGCCTCCGAGCGGCGGCGGGCAAGCGCGGCGTACTCCTCCTCGGCGTGTGCGCGGGCGTGGGTCGCCCCCTCTAGCCGTTCGCGGGCGGCGGCCAGCCCTTCCAACGCAGACTCCAGATTCCCCTCGGCCCGCTCCAGCTCGGCCCCCAGCGTCTCGCGACTGGCATCGGCCCGCGCGGCAGCTTCGGCCACACGGGCGGCGGCGGCGCGGGCACGGGTAAGGTCGGTGTCCAGCGTGCGGGCGCGGCGCTCGGCGGCCTCGGCCTCGCGGCGGGCGGTGGTGACGGCGGCCTCCAGCGCGGGGAGGTCGGGCGCGTCCCCCTCCGGCGGATGCTGGGGAAGGGCGGCGAGTTCGGCACGCAGCCGCTCGGCCTCGGTTCGGAGATGGGCGTCGTACCGCTCGGCCTGCGCGTGGGCGTCTCTCGCGGCGCGCAGAGCATCGAGCGCCCCGGTGAAGGCGTCCCGGCGGGCGCGGGCCTCCCCCACCGCGTCACGGGCGACCTCCACCCGCGCGGCGGCGGCCTGCACCGTCACGGCGAGGGCGGCGCTGCGGGCGTCGAGCGCGGCGGCCTCGGCGCGGGCCTGAGTGAGTTCACGGCTCAGCGTGGACTGCCGTTCGCGTCTCAGCGCGTCTTCCAACGTCAGGACGCGGGCGGTCAACGCCCGGTGGAGACGGGCGGCCTCGGCGGCGCGGGCCAGCCGCTCCACCCCGGCGGCACGTTCGGCCCACACGAGGCGCAATCCCTCCAAGTGGCCGTCCGCCTCGCGCAACCGCGCCTCCGTCTCCTGCCGGGCCGAGACGGCGCGCGACAGCCCGGCGGCCTCCTGCACGTAGCCCAGCAGCGTGCGCCCCTCCGCCCCCACGACGCCGCTCACCTCGCCCTGCCCGATCACGGCGAGGCCGCCCGGCCCCAGCCCGGTGCCCCGCAGCGCCGATTGCACGTCGCGGGCGCGGACGGGCCGACCGTTGAGGTCCTGCTCGCCCGTGCCGTCGCGGTAGACGCGGCGCGCGACGTTGACCCGGCCCCCCTGGGTTCGCAGCTCCAGCTCCACCTCCGCCAGCCCGACCGGGGCCTTGCCGCCGCTGCCGTGGAAGATCAGCTCCGTGCCGCGCCCGGCCCGCAACTCGCGCGCCCGCGCCCCGTGGGTAGCCCAGCGGATCGCCTCCACCACGTTGCTCTTGCCGCTGCCGTTCGGCCCGATGACGGCGGACACGCCCGGCCCGAACTCCAATCGGGTGCGGTCGGCGAAGCTCTTGAAGCCCTGAAGGGTGATGCTGTGGAGCATGGGGGGACGGCGGGGGGTCGAGGAGTCGAGGAGTCGAGAGGTCAGAACGGTGTCCGCCCCTCTCGACGGCTCGACCTCTAGACCCCTCGACCTCCCCTCACCCGTCGGCCCTCACCCATCCGCGCAGTCCTGCCGCGTGTACGGCTCGCGCAGGTCCAGCCGCCCGAGCGTGTCCACGTTCTGTCCGCCCACGAGGAAGGTCACGTCCTGGCCGCGCGCCTCCAGCAGGGTGCGGGTGAGGGTGCACAGGAGCATCCGCTCGCCGCTCGTGCCGTACTTGAGGCGGAGATAGGCGTCGGGGAGGTTGACGTAGTAGTGGGCACCGCGCAGGTAGACGCGGGGGGCGGGGGTGCCCTTCGGGACGACGGGGAGCGAGCCGGAGGCGGTCGGTCCCTGCGCCCAGACGTTCAGGGCGGCCTGCGAGACCGCGCTGGGGTTCTCCTGCACGACCTGCACGGTGCGCGACTCGGGCTTGAGGGTCTGCACCTGCGCGTCGGTGAAGTAGACCCTGACTTGCACGCCCCGCCGCTCGGCGAGTTCGAGGGCCGGGGCACGGGGCGTCTCCGGGGGACGCTGCACCTCCTGGTAGGCGAAGGCGGCGGCGGCGAGCAGCGCGGCGCTCACCACGTTGAACAGGGAAAACAGCCGCCTCACGGCCTCGCCCCGGCCTGGGAGGTGGGGGCCTGCCCGGCGTTGGAGGCCCGCGCCGTGAGGTAGGTGGCGACCGAGCGCGCGACGGCGACGGACATCGCCTGGAGGCGGGCGTCCACCTCCAGCTTCGCGCGGTCCTCGGCGTTGCCCGCCCAGCCCATCTCCAGCAGCAGGGCGGCCTGCGGGGCCTCGCCGAGCGTGAGCACGCGCGTCACGTTCTGCTGCTGCGCGGTGCCCAGCCCGCCGCCGCGCAATTCACCGCGCAGGAGTTCGGACAGCCGCCGGGTGCCGCCCGCCCCCGCCACCGCGAGGTTGGCATAGGGGGGCTGGGCACCGCCCCGCACGGCGTTCACGTACTGGTTGGTGGCGCGGCCCGTCGGCTCGTACACGGTGACGCCGCCGCGCTTGGCACCGGGAAAGCGGCCCAGGTCGAGCGCGAGGTACACGTCGCTGCGCCGGGCGAGGGCGAGCTTCTGGTTGATGCCGAGGGCGGTCCCGGTGTCGCGCGTCACCTTGACCTGCCACCCCGCCTGGCTGAGCAGCTCGGCGGCGCGGCGGGCCACGTCGAGCGTCACGTCGCGGCCCAGCCCGGTCACGCGGGCGGGGTCCAGCACGATCAGGGGCCGGGTGATGCGGTCCACGAGCGCGGGCACGGTGCGCGGCACGCCCGGCCCGGCGTCCACGACGAGCCGCGCCCCGCCCGTCCGCACCACCCGGTAGACCCGGTAGCCGCTTCCCTGCGGGAGGGTGAAGCTCAGGGTGAGGTCGTCGCCCCGGCGGGCCACCTCCGCCCGTGGCACGAAGGCACCGCGCGTGGTGTAGCGCCGCGCCTGGCCCCGCACCCCGCGCAGGGTGACGGTGACGGTCGTGCCGCGCAGCTCGTCGGTCACGGTCGCGTCGCGGCTGAGGTCGAGCACCAGCCGGTCGCTGTCCGCCCCCGCGCGGCTGCTCACCCCGTAGAGGAGGGCGGGCCGCACCTTGAACACCCCCGCCTCGTAGGTTGCCCCCAGCCCACGCGCCAGCGTGTCGAGCGGCAGGTAGAGGGTGCCGTTCACGAGGGTCGCCGTGCGCGCCCGCACCCGCACCGCGTCGAGCTGCACGGTGTTGAAGTCCGTCGTGGCCCGCTGCTGGTCCTCGTCGATGGGCAGCAGCAGCGTGTGCCCGAACGCCTCCACGCGGGCGACCCCCGGCCCGGCGGGTTCTGTGGCGGTCGGCTCCGTCCCCTCCAGCGTGACGGGCACCTCGGGGAGGTCGCGCGTAACCCGCACCACGCCGCCCAGCACCTCCGCGCTCGCGTAGTCCGCCCCGTACAGGGTGATGCTCTGCACCGACGCGCCCGCGAGATTCAGGCGACCCAGGGTGATCTGTGCCCCCGCCAGCCCCGCGCCGAGGAGCGCCGCCGAGAGCAGCAGCGGCCTGAGCATGTGCGCTCCCCGTCCCCTTCCCGCACCCCTCCTCATAGCTCCCGCAGTTCCCGGCGCATGGTCTTCTCGGCCTCGGCGCGGCGCTTGTCGTGGAGCTGCTTGCCCCGCGCGAGGGCGAGTTCGACCTTGAACACGCGGCCCTTCGGGTACAGGCGGGTGGGCACCAGCGTCAGGCCCTTTTGATCCAGCGCCCGGCGCAGCTTGCCGATCTCCTCGCGGTGCATCAGCAGGCGGCGGGTGCGGCGCGGCTCGTGGTTGTTGTACGTCGCCTCCGTGTAGGTCGGAATATACAGCCCCTCCAGCTCCACGTTGCCGTTCGCAATGCGCGCGAAGGCGTCCCGGAAGTCCACGCCGCCCGCCCGGATACTCTTGACCTCGCTCCCCGTCAGGCTGATGCCCGCCTCGAAGCGGTCAAGCAGCTCATATTCGTAGTGCGCGCGGCGGTTCGTGTACACGCGGCGCATTCTAGCAGGGCACCCAGAGGGGGGAATGGAGCGTCCGGGGCGGGGTGGGGACAGGGAAAAGAGGACGTGTTTATCGGCGTTGAGGGACGGTGAGCCAGCAGCGCCTCAATTTCCTCATCAGAGCAGAAAACCCCGTCTTCTCCGGTGTCTTTCGGGCGACTGGTGTCTGGCAACTGGCGACCTTCACCGTAGCGTCGCCGCCACCACCAGCGGCTCCGCGTTCGGTCCCTCGAAGCCCACGGTATAGGCACGCAGCACAAACACGGCGCGGTTGCCCCGCACGTCCACCCGCTCCAGCGCGTAGCGGGTCGCGCACTGCCTGGACGCGGGCAACACCCGGTCGGCATGGACGACCTGCCCGCCCACGACGAGGGTGAACCCGGCGGGCCGCTCCCCCTCCGGCAGCAGGTCAGGGTAGGGGCAGGAGGACGGCAGGGGACGCACGCTCAGGCGCACGGGCACGGGGCGCGTCCACAGGCGGACGGGGACGGTCGCACTCGCCCCCGCCGCCACCCCTTCCGTCCAGACGGGCGCGAGGACGGGGAAACGGCGGGCATAGACGGGCCGCGAGGTTCGCCCCGGTGTCAGCCCACTTCGGGCGAGGAGACTACGTTCCCGCCTCAGCAGCGAGGCGACGACCCCGGCTACCGTCCCCGTCTGCGACACCTCCGCCACTGCTCGCACGGTCCGGCCTGTCCCCGTGTCCACCACCGTCAGGGCCGCCGCGCTGAAGCCGCTGCCGTCCTGTACGCCGCCCGTGACGACGAGCGCCCGCGTGCTGTTCGGCGAGAAGGCGACGCGCCGCACGTCGGGCCGATTGCCCGCCTCGGCGACCGGGGCGAGCGCGAGCAGGGCCAGCAGGGCGGTCAGGTGGCGGCGCATGGCTCAGGGTAAGGGGTGGGCGGCGGAGGTGGTCACACGCCCCCTCACCCCGGCCCTCTCCCACGGGGGAAGCCGACGAACAGGCTCAGGCACCTAGAAACCGGGCCGCTCAACTCCCCCTCGCATCAGAACCGGACGCTCGCCAGCACCTTGCTGAACAGCGCGTTGCTCGCCGCGAACCGGGCGGGCGTGTCCGTCACCTGGAAGGAATAGAGGTTCTTCGCCCCATTGCCGAACCAGATGCGGAGGCGCAGGCTGCCCTGCGGGTGCGTCAGGGCGTACTCGCGCTCCACGCCGCCCACGCCGCCGTAGCGGGCGGGACGGCTGCTGATCTGCTTCAGCGTGCCGCCCGTGCCCTTCACGCCCGACTCGAACCCGGCGAACTCGGCGTTCACGTCACCCGTCTTGCCGTTCTTCGGGCTGAACAGCAACCGGATCAGGGTGGCGGGCTGGGTCTTCGCGGAGACGACGCTCACGCCGCCCGCGCCGTCGCCGAAGTTGGCACCGAGCCACCCTTTGGGCAGACTGACGGTGAAGGGCAACTTGGGGTCCTTGAAGGGCACGAGCGTCTGGGCACCTGCGCCTCCCAGCAGGAGGGCAGCGGCGAGGGCGAGGGGAAACTTCATACCCCGCACCGTAGCGCACGGCGATGAGGGAAGCGTTGCGCTGGAGGGGAGATATTGGGCAGGCGTTGGGCGGTGATGCGGTGGGCGACCCCTCAGTCAGCTTCGCTGACAGCTTCCCTCAAGGGGAGCCTTTGTTTTGCCTCCCTTTGAGGGGAGGTGCCCCGAAGGGGTGGAGGGGTCGCCCCCGGCTGAGTCAGCCATCCGGGCAGGAACGTCAGCGCGCCACCACCGCGAACCGCACCTCCCGCACCCCCGCCGCGTGCAGCGCATCCCGGCAGGCGAGCAGCGTGCTTCCAGTTGTCATCACGTCGTCAATTAAAAGGACCGGACCGGACGGCAGGCGGCGGGCGTCGGCGGCGAAGGCCCCGGCGAGGTTGGCCCCGCGCTCGCCCGCCCGTTTGAGGGCCTGCTGCTCGGTCGCGCGGGTGCGGCGCAGGGCGGGCACGCTCGGGACAGCCAGAGCGGAGGCGACCACCCCGGCGAGGAGCGCGGCCTGATTGAACCCCCGCTCGCGCTCGCGGCTGGGATGCAGGGGCACGGGCACGACCGCGCGCACGTCCCACTCCGCCGGAACGCCCGCCGCCAGCGCCCCGCCGAGCGCCCCCGCGAGGTCGCGCGCCCCGCCGAACTTCAGCGCCCGCACGGCCCGCCGGGTCACGCCCCGGTACGGCCCCAGCGTGACGAGGTGCCCCTCGGGCCGCGCCCACAGCGGCGAGTACGCCTCCACGCGGGGCACGAGGCGGGCGCGGCACCCGGCGCACAGTCCCGCCTCCCGCCCGAGCTGGGCGTCACAGCCGGGGCAGGAGCGGGGAACGAGGGCGCGCAGCAGGCCCTCAAAGACGCTCACCCTACACCCGTCCGGCGGCGGCGAGTTCGTCCACGAAGAGGGGCGGCGTGGTTGCCTCCACCCGCTTCCACACGCCCGCGAGCGCGTCGGGGTCGAGCATGGGCGCGGCCAGCGTCAGGCAGGTGAGGTGGTGGGCGCACACGAGCCGCACGCCCGTCTCCCCCAACCGCTCGCGCTCGGCGGGCGTCAGCAGGGCGGCGAAGGCGTCCGGGTCGCCGAGGGCGGGGTGACTTCCCTGCCGGATAGCCCCGCGCAGGAAGGCGGCGACCTCGGAGGGGTTGAGCCAGAAGCCGAACATCAGCTCGTCGGAGAGGGCGTCGAGCCGCCGCATCCGCAGGGGGTGGAGGCCCTGGCGCACCAGCCCCCGCGCGAGGTCCTGCCGCTCCATGCGCCGGGCCGCGTACTCGGCCAGGGTCAGCGGCTCGCCGGGCGGCGCGACCCGGCCCCCCACGGCGGCACGCAGGCGGTACGCGAGGACGTACCCCTGGAACTCCAGCAACATCTCGTTGACCCCACTGCTGGCACTGGCCCCGTCGCGCGTCACGCCGGGCATTGTAGGAAGGCGGGCGGCGGCGACACCGTGAGCGGCGGCCCGGAGTCGCGGGCTGTGAATGTTCTGCCACTGGGGAAAGTGAAAAACGTCAGAAGACATCAGAAGACAAAAGAGGCTCTCTGGCGACTGGAAGCTGGCGACTGGCGACTCATGGACCACAGCTGTCCTCCGTCAGCTTCCGGAGTCCAGCTCCGTCTCGAACGACCGGATCATCGTCTTGGGGATGCGGGCCACGCGGCTTTGCCCGTTCTCGCGGAAGGCCACGTTCAGCGCGTTGCCCGGCCCCTCGAAGGCGGCGCGGGAGGCGGTGGCGTCGGCGTTCGTGACGCCCTCCAGCCGGAAGGTCTTGCCGTCGGTGTAAGTGATGACGATGGCGGCCATGCCGCAGGGTAACGCTTGAGCTTTCCTTGAGTTTGGCACGCCGCACCCCCCGACGGGGGAGGTGGGACAAAGGACACTGGGCGGGCCTCTAGGCTGTGCCCAGCGCGAAAGCTCAGCGGTGCCGAGGCCGGGGACGGACCGAGGCGGGTCTTTTGCCACTGGAGGAGTGAGAGGAATGCAGCAACTCAGGCGTGCCCACCACTTCGAATACCGCGACCACCGGGGCGTGGACCGTGTGGGCGTGGTGGACGTGTGGCTGAGCGCCGGGGAGGACGAGGCCGTCCTCGTGCTGCGAGACCTCGTTCAGGCCGACGCCGACGAGCAGGCGCGGCGGGCGGTCCACACCCTCTTCCACACCTGGCTTCCCTACCTGCTGCGCCCCGACGCCAGCGTGAGCGTTCTCGTGCTGCGTCCCCGTGAGGACGAACAGATGAAGGCCCGCGCCTTCGTGCTGCCGCTGAGCGCGTAGCAGGGGAGCGGCCAGCCGCCAGCTTCCAGCAAAACACGAGAGTTTAAAGACACTCACTCCAGCACGTACTTCACGCCCTCCTCGAAGGCCACGCGGTCCACAGCGGCACGCGGCAACACGGCGTTTCTCCGCCACGGCATCCACTCGGTCGCGCCCGTCGTGGAGCGCAGGAAACCGTGGAGGCCCACCTCGATGCTGCGGGCCTCGCCCCCGAGCCACGCGGCAAGCAGGGCGCGCACCGCCTCCGGGTCGCGCAGGGGACCCATCAGCCGCGCGGAGGGCACCGGCCCCGCCGGGTCGCCGTGGGGCGCGTACAGGTCCACAGTGAAGCCCTCGGCGGCGCGCAAGGCGGCCAGCGCCTCCTCGCGGGGCAGGGGCCGGGTGAAGGTCACGTGCAGGTCGAGGTCGAAGCCGCGCACGCCCTTGTCGGTGCGGGAGGAGGCAGGGGGCTGGGTCATGGGGGCAGGGTAGCGTTCCCGTCCGCAGCCGAAGGCCGTTCAGAACGGGGGGTGAAGGTAGCTCAACGCCCTACCGCCCCAGCCCCTCCGTGAAATCCACCTCCGCGCCCCACTCCGGGCGGTCGATCAACGGGTTGCGGTTGCCCTGCTGCTCGAAAATGGCGGCGTTGCGGTGACGCTCCCAGTCGCCGGGCGGGTTGCCCGTGTGCCACGCGAGAAGGGTCTGGAGGTGGCGTTCGCCGTATTGACGCACCACGCCGGGATACCGCAGCAGGAAGTAGAGGGTCGCGCGGGCGGCGGCCCCCTTGCCGTGGGCAGGTTCGAACTCGCCGGGTTCACGCCTGCCGCAGTCGCTCCGCAGGGCCTCGCCGTAGTCGGGGAAGTCGAAGTAGGGCGTGTTGCCCCGGAAGGAGTTGCAGTCAGGTTCGCAGGCGAAGAGATGGTGGAGGTCGCCGCGCATCGGCTCGCGCTTGCCGAACCACGACTGGGGAACGACGTGTTCGCAGTTGTACGGGAAGGCGTCCTCCAGCGTGTCCGCCCCCAGCCCCTCGCGGGCGGCTAGCGTCAGGCGGCGCTCCCGCGCGGCGCGGTCGGCGGCGATGAACTCGTCCGGCGCGTGCTCGCGTCCGCTGTAGAGGCTCCGCAGCCGTCCGTCGGGCCAGAGGTCCACCCAGGGGTACACCTCGTCCGACGGGTCATAGCCCGGTTTGCGCGTGTGCGTCCGCGTCACGAGTTCCGAGAGGGCGAGGAAGCGGGCCTGGGGGGTGCCGGTTGGAAGGTCGGCGTAGTAGGCCGCCGCGCGCTCGTCGTCCTGCGGGTCGAGGTAGGGGCGGTCGCCGGGCGCGGGGGTTGGGGGCGTGGGCTGCTTCGCCTCGCCGCCTACGCGCAGCCGCAGGGTCACGGGCAGGCTCACCGCGCCGTCCGCGCCGGGGGTCAGGGTGCCGAGGTCCAGCACGCGGGCGGCCTCGGTCGGGGAGGAGGGGCTGGGCTGGACGGACGGGGCACCGACCACGGGCGGGCGGTTGGCGGCCAGCACCCCGGCGACGAGGGGATTGCCCACCGCGTCCGGGCGGGTCCGCAAGTCCTCCACGATGCGGCTGACGCGCACGCCCTCGTTGGCGATCCAGTCGATCACCGTGTCGGGGTCGCCGGGCCGGGCGGGCTGGCCGTCGCGGCGCAGGGTCCGGCCCTGACCGTCGGTGCGGGGAACGCCGCTGTGGTGCAGGGCCACGACCTCCCACGCGTCGTTGAAGACGGGGCTGCCGCTCGATCCCGGTGCCGTGTCCGTCTCGTAGTGCAGGAAGTCGGGCAGCAGATCGACCAGCCGGTTCTCGCGCAGCGCGACCTGCTTCGGCTCACCGCCGGGGTGCTGGACGATGCTCAGCGCCTCGCCCACGAGCACCTTGCCCGTCGTGCCGATCAGCGGCAGCCACCCGAAGGGGGAAGTGTCGCCCTGCACGGCGACGAGCGCGTAATCCAGCGCCTCCGAGGTCAGGAAGAGCGTGTCGGGGTCAAGGCTGAGGGTCACAGAACGGGATGGGGTGCCGTCCGCGCGCAACTCGTAGTCGAACTCGACGACCGCCGTGCGCGCGTCCTGTGCATCCTCCAGCACATGCTGGTTGGTCAGGAGGGTATGGGGGCCGCATAGCCAGCCCGTGCCGTAGCCCACCGTCCGCCCCGACGCGCCACGCAGCACGACGCGCCCCACCGCCCGCGCCGCGCTTCGGGCGAGGTCGAGGTAGGCGACGCCGAGCAGGTCATTCCTCCCCAGCAGCCGCTCCAGGCCGAGCCGGGTGTCCTCCGGCATCCGGGCCGCGATGCTCCGCCCGTCCTCGTGGCCCTCGGCGAGCGAGCGCGCGTCGGGCAGGGGCACGCCGAGGCGGGTGAGGCGGGTCAGGGCGCGGGCCTCGGAGTCGGCAGCAAGGGGGCCGCCCACGTTCAGGCGCTCGCGGGTATCCGCCCGCTCGTGGTCCCGTCCGAGGAAGCGGGCCTGCGTCTGCGCCAGTACGTCACGCGGAGTGTCCATGCGGCCCAGGCTAAGGGGTCGGGGGGAGGAGGGCGACGGGGGAAACCTTTCATCCCGCCCCCGACTGGCCGGGACCGCACGAAAAGACGCCAGGCCGACCGACCTGACGCCCCGATAGCGGAGAGGAAAAGGGCGCAACCGGGGCAGCGAGAGGGCTTTACCTCAGGGCTTGAATGAGGGCCGCCAGCCCACTGAGCGCCGCACCCATCGCCGTAAGGATCACGGCGATTTCAGCAGGCTTCAGTGGCTTCCGGCGGGGTTTTTTGGTAGGCTTGCGGTGTCTAGCCACAGCCACCACCCCCTTTCTGAAGCGCCCGGAGTCACGATCCGGGCGCTTCCACGTCCGGTGTTGGTCCCTCTGCACTTTCCCCGGTTGTCATGCGCCCCGTCCCTTGCGGGACCCCTTGATCTTACTGGAAGTCGCGGCTCACCGCATCGGCACGCCCAGCACCTCGCGCCCGCCGAGGTAGGAACGCAATGCCGCCGGAACGCGGATCGTCCCGTCCGCCCGCTGGTGGTTCTCCAGCAAGGGGACGAGGATACGCGGCGTGGCGACGCCCGTGTTGTTCAGGGTGTGGGCGTACACGAGTTTTCCCGCCTCGTCGCGGTATCTGAGGCCGGTGCGGCGGGCCTGCCAGTCGCCCAGGTACGAGCAGGAGTGGGTCTCGCGGTACTTCTCCTCGCTGGGGACCCACGCCTCCAGGTCGTACATCAGGACCTTGCCCGCGCCCATGTCGCCCGTGCAGTTCTGGACGACGCGGTAAGGCAACTCCAGCGCTCGCAGCAGCGCCTCGGCGTTCTCCAACAGCACGCCGAACCAGCGCAGGCCCTCGGCCTCATCGGCGCGGCACAGGACGTACTGCTCGACCTTGCGGAACTCGTGGACGCGGATCAGCCCGCGCACGTCCCGCCCCGCCGACCCGGCCTCCGAGCGGAAGGCGGCGCTGATCGCGGCGTAGGCCATCGGGAGCTGATCGAGCGAGAGTTGCTCGCCCGCGTACAGGCTGTTGACCGGAACTTCTGCCGTGCCCGCCAGCATCAGCTCCTCGCCCTCGATCTTGTAGACCTGATCCTCGCCGCCGGGGAAGTGGCCCGACCCGACGAACGTCTCCGGGCGCACAAGGGCGGTGGTGCTCAGGGGCGTCAGGCCGCGCCCGCGCAGGAAGTCAAGCGCGAACATGAGGACGGCCATCTCCAGCAATGCCGCGTCCCCCTTGAGGAGATACGAGCGGCTGCCGCTCACCCGCGCCACGCGCTCCGGGTCGGCCCAGCCCTGCCGTTCGAGCAGTTCGACGTGATCGAGCGGGGGAAAGGCGAACGCGGGCGGCGTACCCTCGCGCCGAAGCTCCACGTTTTCGCTGTCATCCTTCCCCACCGGGACCGAGGGGAGGGGGATGTTGGGCACGCGGAGGAGCAGTTGCCGAAGCTGTTCCTCGTGGGCGCGCAGGGCGGGTTCGAGGGCCTTGATCTCTTCGGACAGGTCCTTGCCCCGCTGGATGAGGGCGGGGCGCTCCTGCGGAGTGGCCTTCGGCACGACCTTGGCGTTCGCATTGCGCTCGGTCTGCATCGCCTCCACGCGCTGCTTGAGGGCCACGAGGTCGCGGTCGAGGCGCAGCAGTTCGTCGAGGTCGAGGTTGATCCCCTTGACCTCGATGGCGTGCTTGACGGTTCCGGCGTTCTCGCGGATGAACTTCAGGTCCAGCATCAGTCCTGCTCCACCGTTCGGGGCACGCGCACGAAGCCGCCTTCCATCTCGGGGGCGAGGGCGGCGACCACCTCGGGGCCGAACCGTTCGCCGGGCACGTCCTCGCGCAGCACGTTCACGAGGTCCACGGGGCGCTGCATCTCCTCCACGCCGTCCGTGTCCACAGCGCGAAGTTGCTCGAAGTAGCCCAGGATGCTGTTGAGGTCCGCTCGCATGGCCTCACGCTCCTCTGGCGTGAGTTCCAGCCGCGCGAGGAGCGCGAGGTGGTCAAGTTGGGCCGCGTCGATCATGGCAAGGAGTATAGGGGCGGCCCGCCTCACCGCCTCACCCGGCGCAACCCAACTCACCTTCGGGCCGTACTGTGACCCATGAGCGACCCCAAGCCCGATCCCCTCACGCCCCCCGAGTCCCTGATGACCGCGCCCGCCGCCGTGTCCCCCGTGGCGGCTGGAGACGCCCCCGAGATGGTGCCCCTCTCCCCGGAGGACCGCGCCCGGCTGGACACGATGGCCCGCGCCTTCGTGGAGGACGTGCTGCGGGCGGGCACCCACGGCGAGACCTTCAAGCGCAAGCTCGACAGCGTGCATGACCTCGGCCTCAGCGAGCAGCGGTCAGCGGCGCAGGTGTCCAACCGGATGCTCGAACGGCCCCTGCGGGCGACGAAGGCCGGGGCGCTGGCCGAGGGCAGCTCCATCCTGAAGGGCCTGACCGACCTGCGCCGCACGGTGGAGGACCTCGACCCCAGCCGCACGCCGACCGTGCGCGGCTTCTTCGGCAAGCTGCCCGGCGGGCGCAAGGCGCAAAACGCACTGGACCGCTACCAGAGCGCGCAGACCCACCTCAACGCCATTCTGGAGGCGCTGTACCGGGGGCAGGACGAGCTGCGGCGCGACAACGCCAGCATCGAAACGGAGAAGGTCCACCTCTGGGAGACGATGCAGAAGCTCCGGCAGTACGCCCACGTCGGCAAGGCGGTGGATGACGCCCTGACCGCCCGCCTGGGCACGCTGGAGGCCACCGACCCGGACAAGGCCCGCGTCGTGCGCGAGGAACTGCTGTTCGCCGTGCGCCAGCGCGTGACCGACCTCCTGACGCAACTCGCGGTGAGCATCCAGGGCTACCTCGCGCTCGACCTCGTGCGGCGCAACAACCTCGAACTCATCAAGGGCGTGGACCGCGCCACGACGACGACCGTGAGCGCCCTGCGAACCGCGATCATGGTGGCGCAGGCGCTGGGCACCCAGCAGGCGGTGCTCGGGCAGGTCACGGCGCTGAACGACACGACGGGCAACATGATCGCCTCTACCGCCAGCCTGTTGCGCCAGCAGTCCACCGAGATTCAGCGCCAGGCGGGCAGCGCGACCGTGAACCCGGAGGTCATCCAGGCCGCCTTCCGCGACGTGTACGGGGCGCTCGACGCCATCAGCACCTACCGCACCCAGGCGCTCGACCGCTTCAAGGACACCATCGGGGTCCTCGACCGCGAGGTGAAGCAGGCCCAGACGTACCTCGACTGCGAGCGGCAGGGCGCGGCGCGTGAGGTGGCGCAGGGGCTGGACGTGACGGAGAGGGGCGACCTGAAGCTGTAGGGGGCAGAGTGCGTCTCAGCGGCGGCTCTGCCCGTTCCAGACTGTTTTGAATTCGCCCGTCGTGAGGTTGATCGTCGGCCCCTTGCCGTCCCGGTCGCGGAGGGTGAGGTGAGGCACCCCGGCATAGGTCGCCCACCTCACCGTGTAGACGCTGGAGAGATAAAACCCGCTCAAGGCGTAGTAGAAGCGCTTCCGGTCATCCACATCGGGAACAACGGTGTTGAAGTCGTAGTTGGCAATCAACTCTCCCCGTGAACTATAGATGACGAGGGCGTTCTTGCCCTGCCCGCTTCCCGCATGGGTGTCCAGCAGGACGACGTGGCCTTGAGAACTGAGGAAAACTTTGTGAGGAAAGGCAGGGAGCCTGCTCTTCCACAGGGTCTTGAGTTGTCCGCCTGGCAGGAGTTGGACGAGTTCACCGCGTCCCTCAAACGTAACCGCGCGGTTCACAGTCACTCTGAGCGGGATGATCTTGAACCTGTAGGGGCTGTCCTCCGAGCCGATCAACCGAGGTTGAGGCGGCCCCAGGTGGTCGCCTGAGCGACGGCGAGCAGAGACACCAACGACAGGGCCAGGAGACGCATGAACCACGGTAGGGGGCGACCGCTGATTCTGTCCTGACTCCCTTTGAGGACCCTTCCTACTACACCCCGAGCCTCCGCGCTAAACTTTCCAACGTTCGCGGGTGAGGGCTTCAGGCCTCCTCGCGGGAGAAGAGGCCCCGGAATCCCTCCGTCAGGCCCAGGAGGCGCAGAACATGAAGGTACAGCCATGAAGGCACACCTGATCACCTACGGGTGTCAGATGAACGAATACGACACGCACCTCGTCGAGTCGCAACTTGTCAGCTTCGGCGCTGATCTGGTCGGCAGCGTGGACGAGGCCGACTTCGTGCTCGTGAACACCTGCGCGGTGCGCGGCAAGCCGGTGGACAAGGTGCGGAGCCTGCTCGGCGAGTTGCGCAAGCAAAAGCAGCAGCGCCCCCTCGTCGTCGGGATGATGGGCTGCCTCGCCCAGCTTGAGGAGGGCCAGCAGATCGCCCGCAAGTTCGAGGTGGACGTGCTGCTCGGCCCCGGCAGCCTCCTCGACATCGGCAAGGCGCTGGAGGGGAGCGAGCGGTTCTGGGGCCTCCAGTTCAAGGACGAGCTGCACGACCACATCCCGCCGCCGCCCGCCGGGAAGCTGCAAGCGCACCTCACGATCATGCGCGGCTGCGACCACCACTGCACCTACTGCATCGTGCCCACCACGCGCGGGCCGCAGGTGAGCCGTCACCCCGACGCCATCCTGCGCGAGCTGGACATGCAGCTCGAAGCGGGGGTGCAGGAGGTCACGCTCCTCGGGCAGAACGTGAACGCCTACGGGGTGGACCAGGGGGCGAGGCTGGCCGGATACCCCAGTTTCGCCGACCTGCTGCGAATGGTCGGACGTTCCGGCGTGCGGCGCGTCAAGTTCACCACGAGCCACCCCATGAACTTCACGGAGGACGTGGCCGCCGCGATGGCCGAGACGCCCGCCGTATGCGAGTTCGTGCATCTGCCCGTCCAGAGTGGCTCCAGCCGGGTGCTGCGCCGCATGGCCCGCGAGTACACGCGCGAGAAGTACCTCGGGCACATCGCCGAGATCAAGCGGCACCTGCCGAACGTCGTGCTGGCGACCGACATCATCGTGGGCTTCCCCGGCGAGACCGAGGAGGACTTCGGGGAGACCCTGAGCCTCTACGACGAGGTGGGCTACGACAGCGCGTACATGTTCATCTACTCGCCGCGCCCCGGCACGCCGAGTTACAGGCACTTTCAGGACCTGCCGCGCGAGGTGAAGACCGAACGCCTCCAACGCCTGATCGTCAAGCAGAAGGAGTGGAGTGCGCGCAAGAACGCGGGGAAGGTGGGCACCCTTCAGGAAGTGCTGCTGCGCGGCAACGCCCACGACGCCGGATTTTTGGAGGGCCACACGCGCGGCAACCACCCGACCGTCGTCCCCAAAGCTCTAGGAGTGACGGGCGCGGGTATCCACCGGGTCCGCATCGAGCACGCCACGCCGCACATGCTGTACGGGAAGTTGGTGGACGAGCGGGGCCAAGACCTGCCCGAATTACCCCGCTTCAACCCGGAAGCGGCGGCGCTGAGCAGTCCGTTGCAGATGGTGTAAGGCGCGTAGGGAAAGCAGGAGGCAGGGGTGTGTTTCTCCCCGCCTCCCGCTGTATTTGTGTTCCCCTCACGAACGCTCAAGGTCCCATCACGCCGGGGTCAGTTTGAACAGCCACAGTGAGGCTTATGAACAAACTGCTGTTGGGAGCGGTCGGCCTGAGCGCGGTGCTGGCGAGTTGCGGTGGGGTGTCGGTGGACGACACGCGGGGCATCCGCAGCGAGTACCAGCTCGCCACTGATGTCAGGGACCAGAGCACGGGCGCTACCCTGAGCGCGGGCACCTACGTCATCTGCGACAACACGAACACAGACGTGGAACTCAACGTGAGCTGGCTGGCGGGCACCCAGGCGATCAATCTGGTGGCCTCCGGGCAGTATTACGGGGAGGGCCGGTCGCTCGCCACCTACGACGTGAGCGGCACGCCGGGCGGCAACGCGGCCCTGCTCTTCACCATCGGGGCGTACACGGCACCCCTCAAGGTCAAGCCCCAGGCGATCATCGTCACGCCCGTGACCAACGTGGACATCAAGGGTTACACGCGCCTCGGGGTTCGCACGGTGGATAGCCAGGGGAACGCGGGCACCGTCCAATACTCCTCCTACGTCTTCCCGGTCGTGGACTGCATCTAACCCCTAACAGTCGAAGGGGCCGCCCCACCCGCGAGGCGGCCCCCCTCCTTTTCCCCCTTCCTCAGCGTTCGCCCTCGGCCTGAGACACGCTCACCGCGCCGCTGCGCCCGCTCGCACCGCCGCTGCCCGTCATCAGCAGGCCGAGTTGCGTCTCGGTGGCGCTCCTCGCCTCGACCTCGCCGACGACCTTTCCCTCGTACATGACGAGGATGCGGTCGGCGAGGTTCATCACTTCCCCGAGGTCGGCGCTGATCAGGAGGACGGCGAGGCCCTGATCGCGGGCATCGACGATCTGGCGGTGGATGAACTCGATGGCCCCGATGTCCACCCCGCGCGTGGGCTGCGAGGCGACCAGAATCTTCGGCCCCTTCCTCATCTCACGCGCCACGATGAGCTTCTGCGCGTTGCCGCCGGAGTAGCGGCCCGCCTGGAGGCTGGCGCTGCGGGGGCGCACGTCGTACTGCTCGCTGAGTTTGCGGGCGTTCTGGGCGATCACGTCGAGCTTGAGAAAGCCCAGCGGCCCGGCGAAGGGGGGGCGGTCATGCTCCCCGAGGATGTAGTTCTCGGCGGTCGTCATATCCAGCACCAGCCCGCGCTCGTTGCGGTCCTCCGGGATATGGGAGAGGCCGGACGCCTCGACCTCACGCACGCCCCGCGCCTGTTTGCCGAGGTAGGTGATCTCCCCGCCGCTGATCGGCGTCAGGCCCGTGATCGCCTCCACGAGTTCGCTCTGGCCGTTGCCCTCCACGCCCGCGATGCCGACGATCTCGCCCGCGCGGACCTGGAAGGACACACCGTCCACCGCGTTGCCGTGCTCGCCCTTCACGGTCACGCCGCGCACGTCGAGGGCGACCTCCCCCGGCTGGGCGGGCGTCTTCTGCACCTTGAGGCTCACGTCGCGTCCGACCATCATCTTGGCGAGCGTTTCGGTGGTCGCGCCCTGGGAGGGAATGGTGCCGATCATCTTGCCGTCGCGGATGACGCTGATCGTGTCGCTGATGTGCAGGACCTCGTGCAGCTTGTGGCTGATGAAGATGACGGCGTTGCCGCTCGCGGCGTACTGGTTTTTCAGGAAGTCGAACAGCTCGTCGGTCTCCGAGGGCGTCAGCACGGCGGTCGGCTCGTCCAGAATCAGGATACGCGCGCCCCGGTAGAGCGTCTTGAGGATTTCCACCTTCTGCTGGAGGCCCACGGGGAGGTCGCCCACGAGCGCGTCCGGCCCGAGGTCGAAGTTGAACTGCTTGATGAGTTCGGCCACCCGCCGCCGCGCCGCCGCGTAGTTGATGGAGGTGCCCGCCGTCGGCTCGGCCCCCAGGATCACGTTTTCCGTGACGGTCAAGGTGTCCACGAGCATGAAGTGCTGGAACACCATGCCGATGCCGCGCGCGATGGCCTGCGCCGGGTCGGTGAAATTCACGACCTCGCCGTCCACCACGATCTCGCCGGAGGTCGGCGGCTGGGCACCGTAGACGATCTTCATCAGGGTGCTCTTGCCCGCGCCGTTCTCCCCGCACAGGGCATGGACGCTGCCCCACCGCACCGCCATCGAGATGTCGTCGTTGGCGAGGACGAGCGGGAAACGTTTGGTGATGCCGCGCAACTCCAGCGCGTGTTCGGCGTTGTGCCGCACCTCGCGCCTCACGTCGGGGGTCTGGACGGTCATGCCCCCCAGTGTAGACGCCGGACCTCCCCGCACCGTTAAACGAAATCCTTGTCACACTACATGTCATGGAGTCCTTCTGGTTGCTCGTCACCAACCTGGGCCGCGACGAGGTGTTCATCGTGGCCCTCGCGCTGTATATGTGGCTCGTCCGCCCGCGCGGGGGGCGGGACCTGGGGGTGGCCTTCGCCCTGTCCTACGTGGTCAACACGGCGCTGAAGTTCGGGCTGGACCTGCCGCGCCCCTTCACGAACGACCCCGGCGCGGCGAGCGAGGCGGCGCGGGCGACGGCGGGCGGTCCCGGCCTGCCCAGCGGCCACGCGCAGATGGCGGCAACCTTGTGGGGCGGGATCGCGGCGCAGATCGGGAGAAGGGGGGTGTGGATCGGCTCCCTGCTTCTGATCGCCCTGATCTCGGCTTCCCGGCTGGTCCTGAACGTCCACTTCCCCAGCGACGTGATCGTGGGCCTGCTGCTCGGGGCGGCCTTCGCGGGGCTGGCGGCGCGGGGTCACTTCCCGCAGGAGGGGGCAATGCGCTGGCTCATTCCCGCCGTCGTCCTGCTGCTCGCGGCGTTCCTGCCGACGGGCACCCCACGCGAGTACGGCGCGGCGCTGGGGATGCTCGCCGGGTTCTGGTTCGCGCGGCCCACCTTCCGGCCCCCAGGTGATGTGACGGGCCGTCTCATCGTCGCCCTCGTCGGCCTGCTCGTCGTCTTCGCCGTGTACTTCGGGTTGAGCGCCCTGCCGCAGGAGGTCCGAGACCTCGGCCTCGTGCGGGCGCTGCGGTATGCGCTGCTCGTGGTCGTGGCGGTGGAGGGGGTGCCCCGCCTGCTGCGGCGCTGGCTGCCGGAGGGGTAGACGGACTCAAGGGGGTCTCCTGCGGACGTGAGCGCTGAGGGGAAGGTCAAAGGCAGAAGGCCGAGGCTCTTGTCGTTGGCCTTCTGCTTTCTGCCCTCTGCGGCGTTCGCGGGAGGTCTCATGTTCGACACCTCGCCCGGCAGACGAACAGAACGCCCCGTTCACCGCTTTCTCTCCCCGCGTCTTCCCCTTACCCTCTCCCCATGACCCCTTCCCCCACGTTGGATGCCGTCGTCGTCGGGGCGGGGCCGAACGGACTGGCGGCGGCGGTCACGCTCGCGCGGGCGGGGCTGCGGGTGCGGGTGTTGGAGCGGCACGCGGGACTCGGCGGCGGGCTGAGCAGCGCCCCCCTCACCCTGCCGGGCTTCGTGCATGACGTGGGCAGCGCGATTCACCCGCTGGGCTTCGCGTCGCCCGCCTTCCGAGAGTGGCCGCTCCACGCCTTCGGGCTGGAGTGGGTATGGCCGGACGCGCCCTACGCCCACGTCATGCCGGACGGAACGGGCGTGGTCGTGGAGCGCGATTTGGAGCGGACGGCGGAGGGCTTTGGAAGGGACGGGTGGGCGTGGCGGGCGCTGTTCGAACCGCTGGTCATGAATTGGGAGAACCTGCTGGACGACGTGCTGCGGCCTCTCCCCCGGCTGCCCCGGCATCCCCTCACGCTGGCCCGCTTCGGGGTGCGGGGCGTGCCCCCGGCAGCGTTGACGGCGCGGCTGCTGCGGACCCCGGAGGCGCGGGCGGCGTGGGCGGGCCTCGCGGCACACGCGAACCTACCCCTCTCCACACCGGGCACGGGCGCGGCGGCGCTGGTCCTCGGGACGTTGGCACACGCGGTCGGCTGGCCCTTTCCGCGTGGTGGGGCACAGAGTCTCACGGACGCCCTCGCCGCCTACCTCCACTTCCTCGGCGGGGAGATTGAGACGGGGGTGGAGGTGCGTTCCATGCGGGACGTGCCGCCTGCCCGCGCGGTCCTTGTGGATTCCAGTCCCGGCGTGCTGCTTGACTTACTGGGAGATCGAGTTTCCCCCTCCTACCGCGCCTGGACACACCGCTACCGCTATGGCCCCGGCCTCCTCAAGCTGGATTACGCGCTGAGCGGCCCCGTTCCGTGGCGTGACCCGGCCCTCGCGCGGGCGGGCACCCTGCATCTGGGCGGCACGCTGGAGGACATCGCCCGCGCCGAGGCGAGCGTGGCGCGCGGCGTGGCCCCGGAGCGGCCCTACGTCCTCGCCGCGCAGCACACCCTCTTCGACCCGACCCGCGCTCCCGCCGGGCATCACACCTTCTGGGCCTACGCCCACACGCCGCCGGGCACGCCCGACACCTACGCCGACTCCATCGAGGCGCAGATCGAGCGGGCCGCCCCCGGCTTCCGGGACCTCGTGCTGGCGAGGGGGACGACGAATGCACGGCAACTGGAGGCGTTCAGCCCGGTCTACCGGGGCGGCGACGTGAACGGCGGGCGGGGCGACCTGTGGGGCCTGCTCGCCCGCCCGCTGCCCTCCGCGACGCCCTACCGCACCCCCGCGCCCGGCGTGTACCTGTGCTCCAGCTCCACGCCCCCCGGCGGAGGCATCCACGGGATGAGCGGGTGCTGGGCGGCTAGGGCGGCACTCTCGGACGTGTTCGGGAAGCGGTAAGTGGTGAGTGGTCAGTTGTCAGTAGAAAAAGACCGGGTTCTTCCCATTCACCACGGACCACTTCCCACTCACCTCGTTCAGTCCCCCACGAAGACCTCGCGCTCGTACTCTCCGGGCGAACGGGCGGGCGGCAGGCCCTCCCCCACCCGGTCGTGAAGACGCTTGAGGACCGTCGCCACGCTCGGCCCCTCGCCGTACATCCGCACGGCGTCGTCGGTCAGGAGGAGTTCGAAGCCGCGCCCCTCCGGCCCCGTCACGCGGAAGACGCGCCCCTGCGGTTCGCCGAGGACGCTGACTTCCACCCCTTCGGGAAAGCCCGCCTGCTCGATCTGTGCCCGGAAGTCCATGCCACTCAGCTTCCCACCCCGGCGCGGAGTTGGCCGGGCGTGACGGGTTCGGTGAGCAAGCGCGCGAAGCCCGGCGTGCCCCCCTGCTCCAGCACGCCCCGCACGAGGTCGCCGCCCACGCTGTACGTGAAGATGTACGCCCGGAAGGTCGGCTGCGAGATGAAGCGCAGGCTCTGGCGGGCGCGGGCCTCGCTCGCCGGGCCGTAGTGGCGCAGGAAGTCGAGGACCTCGGCCTCGGTCGCCCCGTCCGCGTGCAGCATCAGGGCGGCGGTGGCGCTGACGCCCTTCAGCCCCTCGCGGGCGCGGTTCACCTGCAAGAAGGCGCGCACGTCGTCGGGGTCCAGCCCCGCCACCCCCGCGAGGTCGCCCGTCAGCCACGCCTCCACCTCCTCGCGCTCCATGACGGCGCGCAGGGCGTTCGTGGCGATGCCCTCGCTGACCACGCATTCGGGCGCGTTGATGAGTTGGACGGAGTGTTCCCGCCAGCCGCGCTCCCGCACGAGCCGCTGTTCCTTCGTCGCGTGTTCGGTGTGGTGGCCGGGGTAGCCCTCGTGGGCGAGCAGGTCGGGCAGGTTGGGGAGGAGCGTGGGCAGATCGGTGTTCAGATCAATGCGGCTTTGCAGGTTGCCGAGCGGCCAGTTGTACCCGCCCCACGGCTTGTCGCTGACGAGACCGATGGTGAAGTTCTCGCCGTCCGGCAGGCCGAAGCGGTCGCGCGTCCGCTCGCGGAGGTGGGCCAGGATCGGTTCGGCCACCCGCAGAATGTCGTCCCTCGGCACGACGACCCGTGCGCGCAACGCCTCCTCGCGCTCCTCCAGGGTGCCCGTCCCCGGCAACGCCGCGTCCAGCGACGCGAGGGCCGCGTCGAGGTCGGCCACGTTCGCCCGCTCTGGCTCAATGTCGAACAGGCCGCGCACCTCGTCCTCGTAGGGCAGCGCCTCGCCCGCGACTATCCGCGTCAGGGTGTCCATCGCCCGCGCCTGCACGGTGAGGAAGGTTTGGCGCGCGTCGTCCTCCACGGCCTCCACTTCCCCGAGCAGGGCTTGTGCCTCGGCGCGCAGCTCGGCGGGGTCGCGCCTCGCCCGGTCAGCCCACTCCGGCGGACCACCGTAACCGTCTACGAAGCCCTCCACGTGGGCGTCAATGGCGTGGGCGAGGCGGACGTAGCGTTCGGCGGGGTCGGGCGCGGTCGGGGTCATGGGGGGAGGATAGGGGAAGACCGGACCCCGCTGGTCGTTCCCCCAGGTCCTTCGCGTGGACTCGGGACGGTCGGGTGTATACCAGCGAATCTTGCTCTACAAGCCGAACACGAGTCGCACCGCCGCATGAATGGGGGCGTACTCCTCTGGCGTGAGCGCGCCCAGGTAACGGGCCACCCGCGAGGCGTCGAGCGCCCGCGTCTGATCGATCAACACCACGCTGGGCACCCGCAGTCCACCTGACCCCGCACTCAGCACGGGATAGAGGTCCGGGGCCGCCACCCAGGACTGCTCCCTGAAGGTGGTGACGGGGGCCAGCATCAGCACCGGGAAGCGGGGACGCCCCGCGTTGGTGGGCAACCCGACCAGCACGGCGGGGCGCGGCCCTTCCTGCTCGTGGCCGCCGGGGTCATGCTCCGGGAAGTCCGCCACGAAGACCGCTCCCAGCGTGAGAGCGGGGGCCGTCACTCCCCACCGATCAGGAGTTCACCGTCCGGCCCCACCCACACCGGCTCGCCCAGCGTGTAGGGATCGGCCTCGCCCCAGTCGTACGGCCCGAACTCGCCCAGCCGGGAGGCGTCCCCGCCCAGCCACGCCCGCGCCTCCCGGTCAGGCCCCGGCACCGTGACCACCGTCAGCAGGTCGGCTGGGGTGACTTCACGTCCGGTCAACTCCTCCAGCGTGGTGATCACCGCTCCCAGCGTGCCCAGGTCCACCCGCACCGCATTTCCCCGTGCCAGCGCGTATACGGTGCCACGGCTGACCCGCCCGCGCGACGCCTGGGCCAGCCGGTACGCGGTCAACCCGTTCGCGTCCAGGTAGTGTTTCAGGGTGAATTTGACGGCCCGCATAGTGCCGACATCCTAGCAGTAGGGGCAGCTCGGCAAGGGCACAGGGTCAACTCACGCCGACGCCCCGCCCCGCTACACTCGCCCCCGTGACACTCTTCGACCCGCCCGCCCCCCTCGCCGAGCGGCTCCGCCCGCGCACGCTGGCCGAGATCGTGGGGCAGACGCACCTGCTGGGGCCGGGCCGCCCGCTGACCCGGCTGCTCGCATCGGGGCGGCTGGGGTCACTCATCCTGTGGGGGCCGCCGGGCGTGGGTAAGACGACCCTGGCGCGCCTGATCGCGGGCGAGGTCGGGGCGCACTTCATCCCCCTCTCGGCGGTGACGGCGGGCGTGAAGGACGTGCGCGAGGCGGTCGCCGAGGCCGAGCGGTTGCGGGGCCGGGGCCAGCGCACGGTCCTCTTCCTCGACGAGATTCACCGCTTCAACAAGGCGCAGCAGGACGCGCTGCTGCCCCACGTCGAATCCGGCCTCCTCACCCTGATCGGCGCGACGACCGAGAACCCCGGCTTCGAGGTCAACCCGGCGCTCCGGTCGCGGGCGCGGACGCTCGTGCTGGAGGCACTGACGCGGGAGGACCTGCGCGGCCTGCTCGACCGGGCGCTGACCGACCCGCGCGGGCTGCCGGGCGTGACCGCCGAGCCGGGGGCACTCGACCTGATCGCCCGGCTCGCCGACGGGGACGCGCGGCGGGCGCTGGGCACGCTGGAGATTGCCGCCACCCTCGCCGACCCGGTGACGGAAGAGGCCGTGACGGAGGCGTTCGGGCGTCACCTCCCCGCAATGGACAAGGGCGGCGAGGACTTCTACAACCTGACCTCCGCCCTGCATAAGAGCGTGCGCGGCTCGCACGTGGACGCCTCGCTGTACTGGCTCGCCCGGCTGCTGGAGGGCGGCGCGGACCCCCTGTACGTCGCCCGCCGGGTGGTCCGCATGGCCGCCGAGGACATCGGGCTGGCCGACCCGCAGGCGCTGCGGCTGTGCATCGCCGCACGGGATACGGTGGAGTTTCTGGGCCACCCGGAGGGCGACCTCGCGCTCGCGCAGGCGGTCGTGTACCTCGCCCTGGCCCCCAAGAGCAACAGCGTCTATACCGCTTGGAAGAAGGTGTTGGACGCCGTGCGCGAGGGCGAGACGCTCCCCGTGCCCCTCCACCTCCGCAACGCGCCCACCGCCCTGATGCGCTCGCAGGGGTACGGGCAGAGCTACGCCTATTACTTCGATGATCCGGAGGGCAGCTTCCGCCAGAACTACCTGCCGGGCGGCGTGCGGCTGGACCTCTACGCCCCGACGGGCGAGGGCTGGGAGGCGCGGATCGCCGAGCGGTGGCGCAAGTTGCGGGAGGCGCACGGGGAAGACGAACCTTGAAAATGAAAGCACTTTGAAAGGAAGAGGGCAGGCTCTTAAGTTCACGTGATTCCTTGTGCTGACTCGACAATGACTGTACGGCGGCATACGCATCCTGACTACGCCGCCACTTAAGCTCCCAATCAGCACAGAAGAGGTTGTGTTCCCGGTGTCACCGGGCCGAGTCGGCTCTGTGACAGACGGCTGTTTTGAGCGCAGGATCGTTTCTTTCGTCCCCGAGCAAGGAGGACCGTATGAGAAAGCAGATCATGGCCGTGAGTGCCGCCCTACTCCTCACCTCGCCCGCCGTGGCAGGAGGCGGGGCAGGCGTGCCCACCGGGAACACCATCGCGGCGGCGGTGGCGAACAACCCCGACTTCAGCACCCTGCTCTCGGCGGTGCAGGCGGCGGGACTGACGCAGACGCTCTCCGGGCCGGGACCGTTCACGGTCTTCGCGCCGACGAACGCGGCCTTTGCCAAAGTGCCCGCCGACCAGCTTCAGGCCCTCCTGAACAACCCGGCGCAGCTCCGGGCCGTGCTGCTCTACCACGTCGTGCCGGGGCGTGTCACGTCCACGCAGGTCGCCGGGCTGACGAGCGCCACCACGGCGCAGGGCGGCAGCCTGACGGTCAGCGCCAGCGGCGGCACGGTGCAGATCAACGACGCGACCGTGACCCAGGCCGACCTCGCAGCGAGTAACGGCATCATCCACGTCATCGACACGGTGCTGCTGCCGCCGAGCTGAGGCGAGACGTTCGGGACCAGAGGGGGAAACGGGCGCACGTCCTGTTCCCCCTTTCCGACGTTGAGGCGCATACTTTCTGACATCACCGTTCCACCGTAGAGGAGGTGTCCCCTATCGCCAGAACTGCCAGCCAGAACAGGCCGCCTAGACTCGGCGCAGGGGTGCGTCTGCTCCTCCTCGCCGGGGTGGCGGGTGCCGTGGGGTCCACGAGCCTCGCGCCGCCGCTGGGGCGTCCGGTGCGTCCGGCACCCCCGCTGAAGCTCACGCTGCGGGTCGTCGCGCCGGAGCCGGAGTTGCGGGCAGGGAGGGTGGAGCGGGTGGAGGTGCGGCGGGAGTACGCGCTCATCCTCCGCCCGGAGCAGGTGCGGCAGGTTCGGGAGGGGCGGTCGGTCGCACCCCTCAAGACCGCGCTGGAATCTGTTTATAAGCAAATTGACGCCCGGCAGCCACTCAACGCCGTCTTCCGCGACGAGGACGGCGGGTGGACGGCGCGGGGGCAGACGGGCTGGACGGTGCGGCGGGCCGAGTCGGAACGCGCCTTACTGGCCGCATTGCTGGAACGGCGGGAGACGGTGGACCTGCCCGTGGGCCTGACCGCCCCGGCCCAGAGCGTGCGGACGCTGCTGGAGCAGGGGGTCGTGGCGCACCGGGCGGCGGGGGAATCGAGCTTCACGGGCAGCCCCAGTTTCCGCGTCCACAACATCCGCGTGGGCGGCGAGAAGCTGCACGGGCACCTGCTGGAGCCGGACGAGGTGTTCGACTTCAACCGGATGGTGGGGACCATCAGCGCCGCGCAGGGCTTCGTTCCCGGCTACGTCATCGCGGGCGACACACTCAACATGGAGGACGGCGGCGGCATCTGCCAGGTCAGCACCACCGTCTTCCGGGCGGCGTACCAGGCGGGATTGCCCATCGTGGAGCGGCACGCGCACTCGCACAGCGTCGCCTACTACGACCCGCCCGGCTTCGAGGCGACGGTGTACGCCCCCGCCCTCAACCTGCGCTTCCGCAACGACACGGGGGTGCCTTTGCTGATGCAGGTGTCTTGGGACCTGAAGCGGGAGACGTTGCGGGTGGACCTCTTCGGCGCACCCCCCGACCGTCAGGTCAGCGTGTCGGCCCCCGTGGTCCGGGACCGGCGGCTGGCCCCTCCGCCCCGCTTCCTGGCCGCGCCCGACCTTCAGCCCAGCGAGACGAAACGGGTGGACATGCCCGCCTCCGGGATGCGGGTGACGATCACACGGCAGGTGAGGATGAACAGCGGCCCCACCCGCACCGACTACACCCGCAGCACCTACCGACCGTGGGGGGGCGTCTTCGCGGTCCACCCGGAGGACGAGCGGCTGGAGTAGAGGACGCCTGAGTGTGTTGGGCCGCCTGGGGCGTCCACCCCCCACCCGGCCTCCCCCATAAACGCCTGATGTGCAAGAGAAAGCCAGCGTGCCAGAAGTGCTTTTTGCTCCCTCTCCCCTTGCGGGAGAGGGGTGACGAGCAACGCTCGTCCTCTTACCGGACGGCAAAAATGCCCCCGCTGCCCGATTCGCAATGCGTATCAGGCGTCAGAAGGGCGAGGAGCAAAACACAGAGGTTGTGCGTCAAGCAGAGGCTCGTAGACCACCACTTACCCCAGCGCCCCGTTCAGCTCATCCCGCAACCGCCGCGCCGCCTCCCGACTCGCCCCCACGTCCAGCCCGTCCGCATACTGAACCGCCCGGCTCGCGCTCGCCAGCGCCCCCATGCCTCCCGCGTGGAAGGCGGGGGCGAGGTCGGCGGCGGCGGCTCCCTGCGCGCCCAGGCCGGGCAGCAGCAGCAGCGCGCGGGGCATCAGGGCGCGGAAGGTGGCGAGGTCGCGCGGGTGGGTGGCCCCGACCACCGCGCCGATGCTCGCGTACTCGCCCTCCTCCCCGGCCCCCAGCCGGGCGACCTCCACCGCCACCCGCTCGCTGACGCCCTGCCCCTGAAGGTCCGCCTGATCGGGATTGCTCGTCTTCACGAGGACGAAGACGCCGCCGCCGTTCGCGCGGGCCGCCTCCACGAAGGGCG
Source organism: Deinococcus sp. YIM 134068 (assembly GCF_036543075.1). Classification (NCBI taxonomy): domain Bacteria; kingdom Thermotogati; phylum Deinococcota; class Deinococci; order Deinococcales; family Deinococcaceae; genus Deinococcus; species Deinococcus lichenicola. The sequence goes on along the minus strand of NZ_JAZHPF010000012.1, from coordinate 2,103 downwards.
TGAGCGTGCCGAAGCCGAGGAAGGGATTGACCGTCAGCGCGTCGCCCGCGTGCGTGCCCGTCAGCCAGCCCCGCGCGTAGGCCTCTGCCGTCGAGCCGATGTCCCCGCGCTTGCCGTCGAGGATGACGGGCAGCCCCAGCGTGCGCGCCGCCGCGCAGACCTCCTCTAACAACGTGAAACCGGGCAGCCCCAGCGCCTCGAAGAAGGCGAGTTGCGGCTTCACGCACGCGGCGAGGGGCGCGGTCGCCTCCAGCACGTCCAGCGTATGCGCCCGCAGGTGCGCCACGTCGCGGTAAGCGTCCGCGCGCGGGTCCAGCCCCACACACAGCCGGGTCTGGAGACGGCGCGTGCGCTCGGTGACGGCGGCGGGGAAGGTGGAGGGCATCGGGGCCGAGGCTAACATGGGAGCCGTCAGCGGTCAGCTTTCAGCGATCAGCAAAACGCCTTCTGACGGCTGACCGCTGAGAGCTGATAGCTTCCCCTCCATGACCTTTTCCATCGTGGGCCGCGACCCGGCCACCGGAGACCTCGGCGTGGCGGTGGCGAGCAAGTTCCTGGCGGTCGGGGCGCTCGTCCCCTTCGCGCGCTCGGGTGTGGGCGCGGTGGCAACCCAGAGTTACGTCAACCCCAACTTCGGGCCGGACGGCCTGCGCCTGCTGGCTGAGGGGCTGGGGCCGGAGGAGGTCTCGGCACAGTTTCAGGCGGAGGACGCGACCATTCACCAACGGCAGTTCGGGATCGTGGGCGCGGACGGGCGGAGCGTGACCTACAGCGGCGCGGTCTGTCACGCCTGGGCGGGCGGCTTCGCGGGGCCGGACGTGGCGATTCAGGGCAACATCCTGACCGGGCCGGAGGTCGTGGACGCGGTGCTGGGCGCGTGGGAGGCGGGCACGGGGCGGCCTCTCCCCCACCGCCTGCTCGGGGCGCTTCGGGCGGGCGACGCGGCGGGCGGCGACCGGCGGGGGCGGCAGTCGGCGGCGCTGCTGTGTGTCGGGCCGGGGCGCGGCTACGGCGGCCTCACCGACGACTGGGTGAACCTCCGCGCCGACGACCACGCCGACCCCTGCGCCGAGGCGGAGCGCCTGCTCGGCATTCACGACCTCCTCTTCGGACGCCCGGAGACGACCGAGGAACTGGACGAGGACGGACGGCGCTGGCTGCGCGCCCTCCTCATCCGGCAGGACTACGCCTCGTCCCTTCCCGGCGGCGAGTGGGACCCCGAGAGCGAGGCCGCCGCCTGGGCGCTGTTCGGCACCGAGAACCTGGAGGAACGCTGGGTGCCGGGGGGAAGGTTCGACCCGGTGGCGTTGGCGTATCTGCGGGAACGCTTCGGGGAGTAGGGCTGTGGCTCGTCGCTCGTGAGCTGTGGAGGATCAGTCAGAGGTGCGTGACCCGGCAAAGGTTGTCGTCCGGTGCTGACATTGACAGCCACAGCGGTTACCTATACTTGCGGTGATGCCGCAACAGCCTCAGCAATTGATTGACGCCTTCCTGGAGCAGTACTTCGCGAGCACAGCTATCACCGGTCTGTCCCCAGATGAACAGGACCTGATCGATGAATGCATGGGCATCATTCGTACACGATTCAAGCGCCAGAAGTACATCATCGGTCTGGTGATCGACCTTGCCGTGGTGGCTCAGCAACTGGCAGGTCATGATGCTCCCGCCCGTTCGTTTCGTCCCACGCTGGAATTCACCGACCTGACGCGGCAATACAGTATCGTTCGTGAGCGCAACGGTCGAGCGGCCAACACCTTGACCCTGCAATATGCTGGATACAGCTTCGGTATCAGGAAGATTGAGGAACAGGTGCTGCGCCTCTTCAACGAACTTGGGCGACCTTCCTACCCAGCGGCCTACGTTTACAACACGGGCATGTGGCACAAGCCGGAGAACGAGCGCCCCCTGGTGATCGCCTTCAGGCTCTCGGAGCAGGGCCGCCTGCGGCTTTGCCGTGAGGTGATCCAGTTTGGTCTGCTGACGGCCTGACAGATTTTATGAGGGCGAACGAAAAACGAGCTGCCAGCCGACTTCGAGCGTTGTTTGTAGTACAGTATGAGGGCGTTTTCGTCCGCTCAGTGGCTCAGGGTCAGGCTTACCCTG